>DATJYA010000185.1:0-5461 GCA_035499835.1 Pseudolabrys sp. | reverse complement strand
TGGATGAAGTCGTCGTTCGAGCATTCGAGCCGTTCGACCATCTTCTCGAACAGCGGCACGTTGCGGTCGCGCAATTGCCGCGCGGTCAAGCCGAGCTTGGCCGCGGTCTGCTGCATCTTCTGCCCGTGCTCGTCGGTGCCGGTGAGGAAATAGACGTCGTAGCCGTCGAGCCGCATGAAGCGGGCGATGGCGTCGGTCGCAATCGCCTCGTAGGCGTGGCCGATATGCGGCGGCCCGTTCGGGTAGGAAATCGCGGTGGTGATGTAGAACGGCTGTTTGGGCGGCATTTTCGAGTTTTATGAGTGGTGAAGCGGCCGGAAGCGGACCGGCCACGGCGAATTTGAAGGGTTAGCTATCAATCGCAGGCCGCGGGAGCAAGCAATGGCCGCTCGTCGAGCCTTTCCGCCCCATCGGGACCGGCCCCGCGCCTCCCGCGAGCTTCGACCACCGTGCGGCGCGCGGCTTCAGGCCCGGATTGACTTGCGGCTGTCACCTCCTCCACCGCATAATCCGTGCAAATAACCAGGGGAGGAGATCGATGCGCAGCGTTGGTATCGTTTTGGCAATTGCACTTGCGGTCACGGTAGCGGGCTGCAGCAAGCCCGAGCCGGGTCCGCAAGGGCCGAAGGGCGACGCCGGCGCTGCGGGCCCAGCAGGGCCAAAGGGCGATCCCGGCGCCCAGGGTGCGGCTGGACCGGCCGGTCCGCCGGGGCCAGCAGGTCCGCAAGGTCCGGCGGGGCCCGCCGGCGCCTCATCGCAATTCCGCCTGGTGCGCGCGACCTGCACCGGCGCCGCCGATTGCCAGGCGAGCTGCAACGACGACGAGGTTGCCGTCACCGCCTATTGCGGGAGCAACCGGGCGGCGGCGACCTTCGCCAACGAGCGTTCGGCCTCCTGCGCCGCCGGCAGCGGCCCGTTGGTTGCCGTCTGCGCCAAATAGGCGAGCCGCGGACCTTTCCGGCTTGCGCTATACTCGCGGCTGACAACCCGCGAGTCCCTTGATGTACGCCACCACGCTTGGCGCGCGCCGCTATGCCTTCGGCGATCTGAAAACGCTGATGGCCAAAGCGACGGCGCTGCGCAGCGGTGATGAACTCGCCGGGCTGGCGGCGGAAAGCGGCGAAGAGCGCGTCGCCGCGCAATTTGCGTTGGCCGAGCTACCGCTGAAGACATTCCTCGACCAGGCGGTCGTGCCTTACGAAGACGACGAGGTGACGCGGCTCATTATCGACACGCACGACAAGACCGCGTTCGCGCCGGTCTCGCACCTCACCGTCGGCGGCTTCCGCGACTGGCTGCTGTCGGACGAAGTGACGACCTCCGTACTGTCTGCGCTCGCCCCCGGTGTGACGCCGGAAATGGCCGCTGCCGTCGCCAAGATCAGCCGGTTGCAGGATCTCATGCTGATGGCGGCGAAGTGCTCGGTGGTGACCAGGTTCCGCAACACCATCGGCCTCCCCGGCCGGCTCTCGGTGCGGCTGCAGCCCAATCACCCAACCGACGACGCGCGCGGCATCGCCGCCAGTATTCTCGACGGGCTGCTGCTCGGCGCGGGTGACGCGGTCATCGGCATCAACCCGGCGACCGACAGTCCCGAACGCGCGCACGCGTTGCTGTCGATGCTCGACGAGCTGCGGGAGAAGCTTGCCATTCCGACGCAGGCCTGCGTGCTCGCCCATGTCACCACCACCCTCGGCCTCATCGGCAAGGGCGCCCCGGTCGACCTCGTGTTTCAGTCGATTGCCGGAACGCAGGCCGCCAATAGAAGCTTCGGCATCGATCTGGCGCTGCTCAAGGAGGCGCGTGACGCGGCGCTCGCGCTCGAGCGCGGCGACATCGGCGACAACGTCATGTATTTCGAGACCGGCCAGGGCTCGGCGCTGTCGGCCAACGCGCACCACGGCGTCGACCAGCAGACGATTGAAGCGCGCGCCTATGCGGTGGCGCGCGCGTTCGAGCCGCTGCTGGTCAACAGCGTGGTCGGCTTCATCGGTCCGGAATATCTCTACGACGGCAAGCAGATCACCCGCGCCGGGCTCGAGGATCATTTCTGTGGCAAGCTGCTCGGCCTGCCGATGGGCATCGACGTCTGCTACACCAATCATGCGCAGGCCGATCAGGACGACGCCGACGGCCTGCTGGCGCTGCTTGCCGCCGCCGGCGTCAATTTCGTCATGGGCGTGCCCGGCGCCGACGACATCATGCTCGGTTACCAGAGCACCTCGTTCCACGATGCGCTGGCCATGCGCGAGCTCTTTGCACTGAAGCCGGCGCCCGAATTCGAAGTCTGGCTCGCGCGGCAGGGATTGCTGCACGACAACCGCATCCGCCCGGCGGAACTGCCGACGCGCTTGCGCGCGCTGCTCGAGGCACAGATCGAATGAGCCGACCGCCGCCGAGGCAAGACCCCGCGGATGGCGGCCTATGGGCGCCGCTGCGTCGGCTTACTGCGGCGCGCATCGGTCTGCCACGCAGCGGCGCTTCGCTCTCAACCTCGGCCCTGCTCGACTTTCAGCTCGCGCATGCACGCGCCCGCGATGCCGTGTGGGAAGAACTCGACGAAGCGACGCTGCAATCCGATCTCGACGGCCTTGGCCACGCGGCGCTGACCGTGGCCAGCGCCGCGGGTGACCGCCAACGCTATCTGATGCGCCCCGATCTCGGCCGCCGCCTGACGCCGGAGGCGATCGCTATGTTGTCGGCGCAGGCCGCCGCGTTTGACGTTGTCTTTGTCGTCAGCGGCGGCCTGTCGGCGCGCGCGGTGGAGGCGCACGCGGCGCCGGTGCTCGCCGAGGTGCTCGACGCCTTGCGCACGCAAGGCTGGCGTGTCGCGCCGCTCGTCATCGTGCGCCACGGCCGCGTCGCTATTGGCGACGCCATCGCCGGCCTGCTGCGGGCGCAGAGCGCCGCGGTGCTGATCGGCGAGCGGCCGGGCCTGTCGGCCCCCGACAGCATGGGCGCTTATCTCACCTGGCAACCGCGGGCGCAGACGAGCGACGCCGAGCGCAACTGCATCTCCAATATCCGCCCCGGCGGCATCGGCTATGCCGAGGCGGCGGACAAGATCGTGCGCCTGCTGGCGGCGATGCGGCGGCGGCGGCTTTCCGGCGTGCAGCTCAAGGATTCGGAAAGCGGGCTGATCGGCGGCTGATGGCGGCCGCTATTGCGATGGGCGCGGCTTTTGGTCAAAGAGAACGCCCGGATCGAAACCCGTGAGTCGCGCGCCCATGACGGCAATTCAGAAATGGCTTGCAGCGCTGGCGGCGACGATCGTGGCGGTCACCATCTCCTATCAGTGGCTCGATAGGCCGATCTCGCTGTTTGCCAATGGCCGCATGGTTCAGCAGGACGCGTACGAAAAGCTCACCCACATTCCCGATCCCTTCATCCCGGCGGCGGCCGTCATTTTCGTCGCCCTGGGGCTTTGGGTCCTTTTGCCGCGGCCGCTGTCGAAATTCGCTGCGACGGCGCTGCTATGCAGCATCAGCGTCATCGTCAGCGAGGCCATCAAGAACCAGCTCAAATTCATCTTCGGGCGGACCTGGCCGGATACCTGGATCCAGAACAACCCGTCGTTCATTCACGACGGCGTCTATGGCTTCAATTTCCTTCACGGCGGCGCCGGATACATGTCGTTTCCTTCCGGGCATCTGTCGCTGACCTGCGCCATCGCGTCGGTCCTGTGGATGGCCTATCCGAAGGCCCGCGCGCTCTATGCGCTGGTGGTGCTCGCCGTCGTCATCGGGCTGATCGGCGCCAATTATCATTTTCTAAGCGACATCATCGCCGGCGGCTTTGTCGGCACCTCGACCGGCTGGATGTTGACGGCGATGTGGCGGGCGCGGCAAGGCGGCGCGGCAGAGCCTTAGGCGTGCGCCGCCTCGGCAAGCATCCCGAATACCGCGAAGACCAGCGGCTTGCGCTCGAGATTGTAGGCATCGGCCTCGCGCGCGGCGCGGTTGATCCTGTCCCAGGCGAGCGCCAGCCGGTTCAGACGAGCCGTTTGCTGTGCGCCGCTCGTGAGACGCGCCGACAGCCAGGCATTGACCATGTCGATGAACGCCGCGAGCGTCTGCGGCTCGCTGCCGCCGAGCGCATCGCCGAGCGCATGCAGCGCCCGCGGATCGGGATCGGGCAGTTGCGCGAAAAGGTCGAGCACGCGCTGGCGCAGCGCGCGCGCCCTGTCGTCGAGCAGGGCGAAGGCGCGGGCGGCGCTGCCGTCGGCGGCGGCCGCGGCGGATTCGATCTCCGGGTCGCTCGCGCTGCGGCCGGTCGCGGCGGCAACGGCGCGCGCGACCTCGGCGGCCTCGAGCGGGCGCAGCAGCAGCCGCCGGCAGCGCGAGCGGATGGTCGCCAGCACGCGGCCCGGCGCATGGCTCACGAGCAGCAGCAGCGAACGTTGCGGCGGCTCTTCCAGGACCTTCAGCAGGGCGTTGGCGCCGGCGCGGTTGAGTTCATCGACCGCGTCGACGATGGCGATGCGCCAGCCGCCCTCGCCCGGCGTCGCGCCGAAAAAACCGACCGAGCGGCGGATGTCGTCGACGGCGATATCCTGGCGCAGCTTGCCCTTGTCGTTGAGGGTGCGCTCGAGCACCAGGAGATCGCCCTGCGCCTGCGCGGCGACGCGGCGCGCAACCGGATGATCGGCGGCGAGCGCGAGCGAGCTTGCGCCCTGCACGTCGGGAGCGAACGGATCGGGATGCGCGAGCACGAAGCGCGCCAGACGATAGGCCAAGGTCGCCTTGCCGATGCCGGGCTCGCCGCCGATCAGCCAAGCATGCGGCATGCGGCCGCTCTTGTAGCTGTCGAGCAGGATTTGCTCGGCTTGCGTCTGCCCGAACAGCGCCGCGGTCTCGCGCGGATGCGGGCTTTCGCAGCCATCGGTTTCCTCGTTCATGGCGCCACCCGGGCAAGGCGGTTCGCCGGCTGCGGATGCAGCCGTTCTTCGACGGTTCTCCAGATGCGCCCGGAAACCACGTCGCGCGGCGCGCGGCCGTCGATGAGCACGCATCGCTTCGGCTCGAGTTTGGCCAGCGCGCGGTAGGCGTTGCGCAGGGCCTCATGAAACTTGACGTCTTCGCCCTCGAAGCGATCGGCCGCGCCCTCCGCGCGGCGGTTTTTGGCGCGCGCCAGGCCAACGGTTGCCGGTACGTCGAGGATGAAGGTGAGATCGGGGACCGCGGCACCCACGGTGATGCGCTCGAGGCTGCGGATCAGCCGCGGATCGACGCGGCCGACCGCGCCCTGGTAAACGCGCGTCGAATCGATGAAGCGGTCGCAGATCACCCATTTGCCGGCAGCGATCGCGGGACGGATCACGGTGCGCATGTGATCGTCGCGCGCCGCCGCGAACAGGATCGCTTCGGTGTCGGCTCCGAGCGGCTTGGCGAGGCCCGACAGCAGGATGTGGCGGATGATCTCGGCGCCGGGTGAGCCGCCCGGCTCGCGGGTGATGACGGAT
>DATJYA010000184.1:0-2116 GCA_035499835.1 Pseudolabrys sp. | reverse complement strand
CTCTTTGCCATCAGCGTGCCGTCACGTGATTGCGGAAGTCGAGCGGCGCGCCGATGCCATGCAACGGCTCGATACCGACGCCGGTGCCGCGAATGACGATGTCGCCATAGTCGAGCAGGCGCCCCCAGAACGACTGGTCGACGTCGACGCTTTCGACCTTGTCCATATTCATCTCCACGGTGTGCCGGCGGACGAAACCGGTCTTGTAGACGATGCGCCGGTCGGTCACGTCAATCTCCGTGGTCCAGCGCCGGAACCAGGCCGACAGGAACATCACCGCGCCAGCGGCGGCAAAACCAATTGCGGCGACCGACCAGCTCATGCCGGTGCGGCCCTGTCCGGCTTGGGTAAGCGCTGCCAGCGCCAGAACCAGCATGATCATCGAGGGAAGATAAATGACCCAGTGAATCCGGCCGGCGTAGACCAGCTTTTCACCCGGCTGCAGAATGCCCTCGATATAGCGCATCGCTTAACCCAAAACTCGCTTCGGTCGGCCGCAAAGTTGCAGTCCGGTACCCTCGCCGGTATGTATACGCGCCTTTTTGCTTTGGCGCTGCAAGCTCGCGCCGGCCGCCTGTTAGCGGTTTTTCGCGCGCCCGGGAACGACAAGTCCAAGGATCATGGCTCGGCTGGTGATGAAATTCGGCGGAACCTCGGTCGCCGATCTCGACCGCATCCGCAACGTGGCGCGCCACGTCAGGCGCGAGGTCGACGCCGGCTATGACGTGGCCGTCGTCGTCTCCGCCATGGCGGGCGTCACCAACCAACTGGTCGCCTGGTGCCGCGACGCCGCCATGCTGCACGATGCGCGTGAATACGATGCCGTGGTGGCGACCGGCGAAGAGGTCACCGCCGGGCTGCTCGCCATCGTGCTCGAGGGCATGGGCGTGAACGCCCGCTCCTGGCAAGGCTGGCAGTTGCCGATCCTCACCGACAACGCACACGGCGCAGCCCGCATCGTCGAGGTCAACGGCGCCGAACTGATCCGCCGCTTCGACGAGCACCGCCAGGTCGCCGTCATCGCCGGCTTCCAGGGCATGCACAAGGCCACCGGGCGCATCACCACTCTGGGCCGCGGCGGCTCCGACACCTCGGCCGTGGCGGTCGCGGCCGCCATCGGCGCCGAACGCTGCGACATCTACACCGACGTCGACGGCGTCTACACCACGGATCCGCGCGTGGTGCCCAAGGCGCACCGGCTCGCCAAGATCGCCTATGAGGAAATGCTCGAGCTCGCCTCGCTCGGCGCCAAGGTGATGCAGGTGCGCTCGGTTGAGCTCGGCATGGTGCATAACGTGCGCATCTTCGTGCGTTCGAGTTTCGAGAAGCCGGAGGATATCGACCCGAAAGCGCCGCCGTCCGGCACGCTCATTTGCGACGAGGGAGACATCGTGGAACAGCAGGTCGTCACCGGGATCGCCTTCTCCAAGGACGAGGCGCAAATCTCCATCCGCCATGTGCCCGACAAGCCCGGCGTCGCCGCGGCGATCTTCGGGCCGCTCGCCGACGCCAATATCAACGTCGACATGATCGTGCAGAACGTCTCCGCCGACGGTTCGACCACCGACCTGACCTTCACCGTGCCCTCGGCCGATTACGAGCGCGCGCGCGTGACCATCGAAAAGGCCAAGAAGGCCATCGGCTACGAGCGCATGGACGGCGCCACCGACGTCGCCAAAGTCTCGGTGATCGGCATCGGCATGCGCAGCCACGCCGGCGTCGCCGCCAAGGCCTTCAAGGCGCTGTCCGAGCAGAGGATCAACATCCTCGCCATCACGACCTCGGAGATCAAATTCTCGGTGCTGATCAACATGGCGCAGACCGATCAGGCAGTGCGCACGCTGCACACGCTTTACGGGCTCGACAAATCGTAGGACGTTTCTGCTGCGCTGCAGCGCAATTGCGGCTGAAATTCAGGCGTCTTTTGCTGTATTGCGCTTTGGCTTGCCCCTTGCATGCGCCATTCGCTATAGCCTGACGGAAACGCCGCGGCCGCCGGGCTGCGGTCGCTATTCGTACATGATCGGGCCGTAAACGAGGCTCGCGGCCCGAACCGCGGCTGAAGCGCATGATCCCGAAAAGCGGGCAACGGTTTCCGCAAAGGATCATGCGCCGA
>DATJYA010000183.1:0-3894 GCA_035499835.1 Pseudolabrys sp. | reverse complement strand
CGACGATCGAAACGCTGATCGAGACCGGCAACACGGCCGAGCGGCGCGCCCGCGTCATCGAGCTGATGAAGTCGAACCACAACGCCACCGTTGGCTCCGCCGGTCTCGACGACACGCTGGAATCGATCCGCGAGGAGATGCGCAAATTCGCCGACAGCGAAGTCATCGGCAACGCACAGACCTGGCATCGCACCAACACTTATATTCCGCTCGAGGTCATCGCACAGATGTCCGACCTTGGCGTGTTCGGGCTGACCATTCCGGAAGAATTCGGCGGCATGGCGCTCGGCAAGGAATCGATGTGCGTCGTCTCCGAGGAGTTGTCGCGTGGCTATATCGGTGTCGGTTCGCTCGGCACCCGCTCGGAAATCGCCGCCGAGCTTATTCTCGGCGGCGGAACGCCGGAGCAGAAGGAAAAGTGGCTGCCGAAGCTCGCGTCCGGAGAGGTGCTGCCGACGGCTGTCTTTACCGAGCCCAATACCGGCTCCGATCTTGCCTCGCTGAAGACCCGCGCGGTGCGCGAGGGCGACGTCTACAAGGTCTATGGCAACAAGACCTGGATCACGCATCCGGTGCGCGCTGACCTGATGACCTTGTTGGTGCGCACCAATCCCAGCGAAAAGGGCCATCGCGGCCTGTCCATGCTGCTCGCGGAAAAGCCGCGCGGCGACGACAAGAATCCGTTCCCGGTGAAGGGCATGACCGGCACCGAGATCGAGGTGCTCGGCTATCGCGGCATGAAGGAATACGAGATCGCCTTCGACGGATTTGAGGTGAAAGCCGAGAACCTGCTCGGCGGCGTCGAGGGTCTCGGCTTCAAGCAGTTGATGCAGACTTTCGAATCGGCGCGCATCCAGACCGCGGCGCGCGCGATCGGCGTGGCGCAGGCGGCCATGGAACGGGCGATCGATTATGCGCAGAACCGCGTGCAATTCGGTGGGCCGATCATCGCCTTCCCGCGCGTTGCCGACAAGATCGTGATGATGGCGGTGGAAATCCTGATCGCGCGCCAACTCACCTATTACGCCGCGCGCGAGAAGGACTCCGGCCGCCGCTGCGATCTGGAGGCGGGCATGGCCAAGCTGCTGGCCGCGCGGGTGGCCTGGGCTGCCGCCGACAATGCCGTGCAAATTCACGGCGGCAATGGCTTTGCGCTGGAATTCCCGGTGTCGCGCATTCTCTGCGATGCCCGCATCCTCAATATTTTCGAGGGCGCCGCCGAAATCCAGGCCCAGGTCATCGCCCGCCGCCTGCTCGACGGCAGCAACTGATTGCGCCACCCTGGCGTTTGATCCAAAGCAAAATGCCGTATAGGCCCTCGCGCTAGCGTGGCCGCCTGTTGAGGAGGACGTTATGTCGGAACTGATTCATCACGGTGAATGGGTTGTGGTCTGCGACGGCGCCAAGGCGCTGGTGCTGGAAAATATCGGCGACGCCAAGTTTCCCAATTTGAAGACTCGCGAGATCTTCGAACAGAAGGATTTGGCGACCCACGAACTCGGTACCGGCGCGCCGGGCCGGGCTTTCAGTCCCGCCGGCCACGGCGGCCGCGGTGCCGTCGAGCAGACCGACTGGCACGATCAGGCCGAGCAGGTCTTCCTCACCCAGCTCGCCAAGCACCTCGGCGCCGAAGTTGCGGCCGGCAAGGTGAAATCGCTGATCCTGGTGGCGCCGCCACGCGCTCTTGGCATGATCCGCGAGGCTTATCCGCATGCCCTGCGCTCGGCCGTGCGCAGCGAAGTGGACAAGGATTTCGTCAAGCTGCCGGTGCACGAAATCGAGAAGCACCTGACCGCCTGAGCAAGAACTTTCGCTCGGCATGTTTGTGGCTGGCCCGCCACAATTGCGATGCTATGGTCGCGCGATTCCCGTTAACTGGGGCCGGCACATGAACTGGAACGGCGGACAATGGGCGCGCGGCGCGCTGTTCGCCGTGGCGTCGGCAATGCTGTCCGGCACGGTTCAGGCGCAGCCGGTAAACCCGCCGCAAAGCCTGCCGCAATCGTCCGCGGTCAAGCCGCCGGCCGACGCCATGGCCGTTCCCGGCTTCTGGGACCCGCGGCACCGGCCGGAGCGGCCGGATCTATCGCGCATCAGCGTCATCCGCTTCCTCACCGAAACCGACTACCCGCCGTTCAACTTTGCCGGGCCAGCCGGCGCGCCGGCCGGCTTCAACATCGACCTGGCGCGGCAGATCTGTGAGGAGATCAAGGTCCAGTGCACCATCCAGATGCGGCGGTTCGACACTTTGATCGACGCGCTCAACGCCAATCAGGGTGACGCGGTGATCGCCTCGATCGCCGAGACGCCGGAGATGCGCACGCGCGTCGACTTCAGCGACCCTTATTACCGGACGCCGGCGCGCTTCGTCTCGCGCAAGGACTCCAGTTTCGATGATGTTTCGCCGGAGGCGCTGGAAGGCAAGAAGGTCGCGGTGGTTGCAGGCACTGCGCATGAGGCCTTTCTGCGCACGCTGTTTACCGAGCTTGAGCTGCATCCTTATCCGGACGCCGACGCCGCGCGCGCGGCGCTGCGCCGCGGCGAGGTCGATTTGCTGTTCGGCGATGGCGTCTCGCTCGCCTTCTGGCTCAACGGCACAGATTCCGGCGGCTGCTGCGTGTTCCGTGGCGGGCCTTATCTGGAAAGCCGGTTTTTCGGCGAGGGCGTCGGCATCGCCGTCCGCCGCGGCAACGATCTGCTGCGGCAGGCGTTCAACTGGGCGCTGTTCCAGCTCTGGGAGAGGGGCCGCTTCACCGACCTGTGGCTCAAATATTTCCCGATCAGCCCTTTCTAGTTTGGTTTGACCTTAGGGCGCCGGATTCATAGTGTCCGGCTCGCTGGAGCCCAAGCCGAATGTCCATCAACGAAACCGCCGCATCGCTGCGTGACGTCGCCGAGCATTCGGGCGCCTGGCCGTTCGAGGAGGCGCGCAAGATCGTGGCGCGGCTGAAGAAGCGGCCGAAGGATGAGGTGATCTTCGAAACCGGCTACGGCCCTTCCGGCCTGCCGCATATCGGCACCTTCGGCGAGGTGGCGCGCACCACCATGGTGCGCCACGCCTTCCGCGTGCTTACCGACGACAAGATCAAGACCCGGCTCTTCGCCTTCTCCGACGACATGGATGGCTTGCGCAAGGTGCCGGACAACGTGCCCAACAGGGAGATGCTGGAGACGCATCTCGGCAAGCCGCTCACCAGAATTCCCGACCCATTCGGCACGCATCAAAGCTTTGGCGAACACAATAATGCGCGGCTGCGCGCCTTCCTCGACCACTTCGGCTTCGACTACGCATTCATGTCGTCGACGCAGTGCTACACCTCGGGCCGTTTCGATGCGGCGCTGCTCAAGGTGCTGGAGCGTTTCGACAAGGTGATGGCGATCATGCTGCCGTCGTTGCGCGAGGAGCGCGCCGCGACCTATTCGCCGTTCCTGCCGATCTCGCCAAAAACGGGGATCGTGCTGCAGGTGCCGGTCGTCGCCCACGACGCCAGGGCCGGCACCATCACCTATGAAGACCCCGACACCAAGGCGCCGGTGGTGACGCCGGTGACCGGCGGTCGTTGCAAGTTGCAATGGAAGCCGGACTGGGCGATGCGCTGGGTTGCGCTTGGTGTCGACTACGAGATGGCCGGCAAGGACCTGATCGACTCGGTGAAGCTCTCCGGCGAGATTTGTCGCGCGCTCGGCGGTGCGCCTCCGGAGGGTTTCAATTACGAGCTCTTTCTCGACGAGAACGGGCAGAAGATTTCCAAATCCAAGGGCAACGGCCTCACCATCGACGAATGGCTGCGCTATGCGGCGCCTGAGAGCCTGTCGCTGTTCATGTATCGCGAGCCGAAGGCGGCCAAGCGCCTCTACTTCGACGTCATTCCGCGCACCGTCGACGAGTATCAG
>DATJYA010000182.1:0-6057 GCA_035499835.1 Pseudolabrys sp. | reverse complement strand
TGCATCGCCTCGGCGCGCTCGATGCGGTCTTCCGGCGCCAGCACGGTGCCGCCGGCGACATACCAGAGGATGGCGTTCGATTCGGCGAGATAACGGCCGGGGGCGACTTCGAGCAGCGGGATTTGCCCGCTCGGATTCTTCTTGAGGAATTCCGGCGTGCGGCTTTCGCCCTGCAGGATGTTCACTTCGACGAGCTTGTAGGGAATGCCAAGCCGCGCCAAGGCGAGGCGAACCTTGTAGCTATTTCCCGAGCGTTGCATCGAATAGAGCGTGTGCATTAGCTTCGATTCCGTTTGCGCATGATCTTATCCGAAAACCGGTACCCACTTTTCGGGATCATGCGCGATCCCTTTGAGCTATCGTCGCGCGACGGATAGAGCCGACCAAGTCCGGCAATTGCGTGGCCGCAATACGAAAGTTTTTTTACCGCAACGCAAACGACGGAAAATTTATTCCGCGGCCACCCGGTGCGCGCGTGCATATTCCGCCAGCGCGTCGTCATCGACCGGCGCGATCGGCGTGAAATCGCGATGCGCGATGAATTCAGGGCGCGTAAATTTGGTGATGTGATTGGAGACCGCACACAGCGTCAGATAGACGATCTTGCGCGGATAGGGCGTGATGTTGGGCGGCGAGGCGTGCACCAGATTGCCGTGGAACATCAGTACCGCGCCCGGCTTGCCGGTCGGCGCGACGATGCCGACGCCGTCGGGGCCGGCGGCCTCCGCCGCAAGGCGGGTGACGGTGTCCTTGTCCAGCGTCCATAGCGGATAAGACGTCGTCGATTTGTCGTGGCCGGCGGCGAACACGCCCGACTTGTGGCTCTTCGGAATCAGCAGCAGCGGGCCGTTGATCGGCATCACCTCGTCGAGGAAGACGGCGATGTTCATGGCGCGGGCTTCCGGCATGCCGTCGTCGCGCTGCCAGGTGCCGTAATCCTGATGCCATTGCCAGACGTCGCCCTCGAAGGCGGCCTTGGCGTTCAACTTGAATTGATGGACGTAAACGTCCTCGCCGAACAATTGGCGCAACGGCTCGACCAGGCGCGGATGCCGCGACAGCAGGCCGAAAACCTCGCTGAAGGTATGCGCGGCGAAGGCGGTGCGCGGCGCGCCGGTTTTTTCGCGCCAGACTTCGGGACGGTCGAGCTTGAGAATGCTGTCGGCTTCCGCGCGCAGCAGCGCGATCTCGTCTTCGGAGAAGCATTCGGGGAAGAAGACGTAGCCCTGCTCGTCGAAGGCCTTGAGCTGTTCGGCAGAAAGCTTCATCGCCCGCGCTCCCTGAATCGCCGCGGCCGTTCAACCGGCTCTTGGATGGCTATCTTATCGAGTGCGGCGCGGAAGGCTAGCGGCTGGTCGCCGGCATCCCCTGGACGGCAATGGTGTCGATCGCCGCCTTCGCAGGTGCGGGATGCGCGGCCAGACGGGCGACCAGCGCCCGCGCCGCCAGCAGGCAGACAATCGCAATGGCAATTCCGGCAAAGACGTCGATAAAATAATGCGAGCCGTCGATCGGCGTGGCCGCCAGCATCAGCATATTGAGGCCGGCGCCGAGCCAGCGCACCAAGGGTACCGGCCAGAACGCCGCCATCAGGATGACAGCCAACGCTGCATGCAGGCTGGGAAAGGTGATGATGCCTTCGGCGCCGATCGCCATCAGGGCGCGGTAGCTGCCATCGCGCAGGCCGAGGAACACAGGCCAACTGGTGTGGCTCGCGGGAAGCAGCGCCGGGTCCGCCGCCTTCAGCCCCTGATGCAGCCAGACGCCTTCCGCCGGCGCGATCGCCGACAGTGCGATGGTGACCAAGGCGGTGAAGATGAAGGCCAGCATATAGACGCGCAGCCAGGCCAGCCGTCCGCTGAATCCGAGCAGCAGCGCCACCGCGGTCATCTGCACGGTCAGCGACAGATAAATGGCGCGCATGATGGTGTGGAGGTCCGGCCAACGTTGCATGAGCGCCAGCAGTCCGTTCCAATCGAAGCCGAGCGCCTGGTCCATGTTGTCGAAGGCGGCATCGCATAGCGGCAGCGCCGCGGCGGCGGCCACGTAGGACAAGGGCGCCGCGACGGCGGCAAAGGCCATCACCTGCGCGGTGCTCTGCAGGGCCGAGGCAAGATGCGGCTCGCCGCGGCGGGCGGCGTAATAGCGCGACGCCGCAACCAGCAGCAGGCAGGTCGCACCGGGGGCGATGAAGCTGGTGACGACCAGGGTGAAGCCGTTGAAGGCCGCGGCCAGCAGCACGATGCCCGCGGTGCCGGCAACCAGCGCCCAGATAATGCCGTCGAGGCGGCGCAGCCCCGCCGCGTGCCAAGTCATGCCGGTGGTTCCTTGCGGGCGCGGCCCGTGCCGAATGCCAAAGGGCTATCATGTGCCGGGTTGCGTGGTGGTTAATCGGGCCGCGCAAAATGCGCCTAGTGACGGGGGTTTTGGCCGCCAAGCGACCCCTGCCGTAGGTCGCCGCCCAGCCAAAACCCGTCATTATCAGCAGGTTTGATGGCTGCATCAGCGTTTGGTGCTTGCCGCGCGGGCGCTGCCCCTTTACCTCTGGCGCGTTCGCGCGGCGCGCGACCTAACGGAGATCCGCCATGGCCTTCCTTGCCGAGCAGCTCAAGCGCATCAAGCCGTCGGCGACCATCGCCGTCACCGACAAGGCGCGCGCGTTGAAAGCGGCGGGCCGCAACGTCATCGGTCTCGGCGCCGGTGAGCCGGATTTCGACACGCCCGACAACATCAAGGAGGCGGCGATCAAGGCGATCCGCGACGGCCGCGCGTCGAAATACACCAATGTCGACGGCATCGCCGAGCTCAAGGACGCGGTGGCGAAGAAATTCAAGCGCGAGAACGGGCTCGACTACAAGACGTCGCAGATCACCATCGGCACCGGCGGCAAGCAGGTGCTGTACAACGCCTTCGTGGCAACGCTCAATCCCGGCGACGAGGTGATCATCCCGGCGCCGTACTGGGTGAGCTATCCGGAGATCGTGCTGCTCGCCGGCGGCGAGCCGGTTGAGGTCGTCACCCGCATGGAGGACGGCTTCAAGCTCAAGCCGGCCGCGCTCGAGCGCGCCATCACGCCGAAGACCAAATGGCTGCTGCTCAACTCGCCGTCGAACCCGACCGGCGCCGCCTATACGCGCGCCGAACTCAAGGCGCTCACCGACGTGATGGTGAAGCATCGGGACGTGCACATCATGACCGACGATATGTACGAGCACCTGGTCTACGACGATTTCGTGTTCACCACGCCGGCGCAGGTCGAGCCGTCGCTCTACCCGCGCACGCTCACCATCAACGGCTGCTCCAAGGCCTATTGCATGACCGGCTGGCGCATCGGCTTTGCCGGCGGGCCGGAGCCGCTGATCAAGGCGATGGCGACCATCCAGTCGCAATCGACCTCGAACCCGACGGCGGTTTCGCAATGGGCGGCGGTGGAAGCGCTCAACGGGCCGCAGGATTTCATCGCCAAGCACAACAAGATCTTCAAGGAGCGGCGCGACCTCGTGGTGTCGATGCTCAACCAAGCCAACGGCATCAAATGCCCGACGCCGGAGGGCGCGTTCTATGTCTATCCGTCCTGCGCCGGCACCATGGGCAAGACCGCGCCGACCGGCAAAAAGCTCGCGAGCGACGAAGACTTCGTCACCGAACTGCTGGAGGCCGAAGGCGTCGCGGTGGTGCAGGGCACGGCCTTCGGGCTGGGACCCGCGTTTCGCATTTCCTACGCCACCAAGACCGAGGACCTGGAAGAGGCCTGCCGCCGCATCCAGCGCTTTTGCGGCAATTTGAAGTAGTTTTGACTTGGCGCAAAGTTCCGCTCACTATCGCTCTTACTAAGCGCTGAGATTGGCCCACATCAGGGGGGATTTTTTATGCGTCGCGTGGTTTTGGGGCTTGGCGCCCTGGTTTTCGCATTGGTCACGGCGTTTGCGGCGAGCGCGCAGCCGGTGGTGCAGCGTGTGCAGACCGGCCAGTTGCTTTGCGACGTATCCGCCGGCATCGGCATGATCATTACCTCGCAAAAGGCGGTACAGTGCACCTTCACGCCAACGATACCCGGACCGCCGGGGCCGCCGGAGGTTTACCTCGGCACCATCAGTAAATTTGGCCTCGACATCGGCGGGACCTCGGCCGGCCAACTGATATGGGCGGTCTATTCCCCGACCGATCGGCCGATCGGTGCGTTGGCGGGCATCTACAGTGGCGCCACCGCGGAAGCGACCGTGGCGCTTGGCCTCGGCGCCAACGTGTTGATTGGCGGTTCCAATAGCACCATCGCGCTGCAGCCATTGTCGATTCAGGGCCAGACCGGGCTCAATCTCGCGGTCGGCGTTGCTTCGCTGCAGTTGCGCTGGGCGCCCTGATACGCATGGCGATGATCGTTGCGACGGCCGCCTTCACGGGCGGCCGTTTCGTTTTGATCCACCGCCGCCCCTTGCCAGTCCCGCCCGCTCCTGAGACGATATTGTGACATAGGGCCGGGACAGGTCCAAACTCCCGGTCCGACAAGGGAGGTGCACATGGGACAAAACGGCACGGGTCCCAACGGTACGAGAAATTCGGGTCCACGGTGTGTCGCACTGGTGGGCCCGTTCCAGAGCGGCAAGACAACGCTGCTCGAAGCGATCCTCGCCCGCACCGGTGCGATCCAGCGCCAGGGCACGGTGGAAGCGGGCACCACGGTCGGCGACGCCAGCAAGGAAGCGCGCAATCATAAAATGAGCGTCGAGGTTTCCGTCGCCACCACCAATTTCATGGGCGACAGCTTCACCTTCCTCGACTGCCCCGGCTCCATCGAATTCATCCAGGATATGCGCACGGCGCTGCCGACAGTCGACGCGGCGATCGTGGTCTGCGAGGCCGACGAGAAGAAGGTGCCGCAGCTGCAATTGATCCTGCGCGAGCTCGAAGACCTCAACATCCCGCGCATCCTCTTCCTCAACAAGATCGACAAGGCCGACAAGCGCGTGCGCGAGACGCTGAAGCTGTTGCAGCCGGCTTCGCGCGTGCCGCTGGTGCTGCGGCAGATTCCGATCTGGCACGGCGACATCATCTCCGGTTTCGTCGATCTCGCGCTCGAGCGCGCCTTTGTCTACAAGGAGCACGCGGCCTCGGAGGTGATCGAGCTCAAGGGCGACGACGCCGGCCGCGAGAAGGAAGCGCGCTTCACCATGCTGGAGACGCTGGCCGATCACGACGACCAGCTCATGGAGCAATTGCTCGAGGACATCGAGCCACCGCGCGACAAGGTGTTCGACGATCTCGCCAAGGAATTGCGCGATCGCATCATTTGCCCGGTGCTGATCGGCGCTGCCACCCGCACCAATGGCGTGCTGCGGCTGCTCAAGGCGATCCGCCATGAAGTGCCGGGCGTGGCCGAAGTCGTCGCGCGCCTGGGCGCCGAGCCGGGCAGCGAAGCGCTGGCGCTGGTGCTGAAGACGCTGCACACCGCGCACGGCGGCAAGATGTCGGTGACCCGCGTGCTGGCCGGCCAGATCGGCGACGGCACCACGCTGAACACGCCCGCGGGCGAGGCCGGGCGCGTCGCCGCCGTGTTCAAGCTCATGGGCCAGCACACCGACAAACGCGGAGCGGCCAATGCCGGCGAAACCGTCGCCTTCGGCAAGCTCGACCAGGCCAGGACCGGCGATACGCTTTCGACCGGCAAACAGGCTCACGCTTCGCTTGTCGAGGTGAAGCCCTATCCGCCGGTGCTGGCCATCGCGGTGCAGGCGAAGGAGCGCAAGGACGACGTCAAGCTGGGGCAGGCCTTCAGCAAGCTCACGGAGGAGGACCCCTCGCTTACCGTCGTGCACAACGCCGAGAACCACGACGTGGTGATCTGGGGCCAGGGCGAGATGCACTTGCGCGTCGCCACCGAACGCCTCGCCGACCGCTTCGCGGTGCCGGTATCGACGCGGCCGCCGACCGTCGGCTACCGCGAGACCATCCGCAAGCCGATCAGCATCCGCGGCCGGCACAAGAAGCAGTCCGGCGGCCACGGCCAGTTCGGCGACGTGGTGCTGGAGATCAAGCCGCTGCCGCGCGGCTCCGGCTTCA
>DATJYA010000181.1:0-4399 GCA_035499835.1 Pseudolabrys sp. | reverse complement strand
GACGCGGATCTTGTGCGGCGCGAGCTCGATGGCCATCGCCTTGGTGAAGCCCTCCATGGCGTGCTTGGTAGCGCAATAGACGGTGCGGGTCGGCCCGCCGACATGCCCCATCTGCGATGACATGTTGATGATCGAGCCGGGTCTCTTCGCTGCGACCAGCGCTTTCGCAACGGCCTGCGCCGCGAAATAGGCGGCGCGAACGTTGAGGGAAAACACGAAGTCGAAATCCTCGACCTTGACGTCGATGAACGGCGCCGGCCGGTTGGTGCCGGCATTGTTGATGAGGATGTCGAACGGCTCCTGCGCCGCGATCGTTTTGCCCGCGGCCTCGACGTCGCGCACGTCGAGGGGGAGCGCTTGCGCCTTCTGTCCGCGTGCGCGAATGGCGTCCGCGGCGTCCTCGATTTCCTTCTGCGTGCGCGCGGCAAGCGTCACATGCGCGCCCGCGTCGGCGAGCGCCGAGGCGGCGGCGAGGCCGATGCCGCGCCCGGCGCCGGTGACGAGCGCGCGCTTGCCATCGAGACGGAAGAAGGGAGTGCGGGTGAGGTCGACAGTCATGCGGCGTTCTCTTAATCCCTCCCCTAAAAGGGGAGGGTGGCTGCGAGCGTTAGCGAGCAGCCGGGTGGGGTTTCATTGCGGTGACGGAAAGCGACCCCACCCGGCTCGCTTCGCTCGCCACCCTGCCCGCAAGCGGGGAGGGATAAGAGTCACTCAGCCGCCTGGCCGTAAGGCACGTTGCGGCCGCCGTAGCGACGCACGCGGATATTGGCCTGCTCGGCGTGAGCGACAAAGCCTTCCAGCATGCACAGCCGCGAGCAGACTTCGCCGATCTTGGCGGATGCCGCGTCGGTCAACACCTTCTGATAGGTGCAGGTCTTGAGGAACTTGCCGACCCACAGTCCGCCGGTGAAGCGCGCATTTTTCTTCGTCGGCAGCGTGTGGTTGGTGCCGATCACCTTGTCGCCATAGGCGACGTTGGTGCGCGGGCCGAGGAACAGCGAGCCGTAGTTCTTCATGTTGGCGAGGAAGTAATCCGGGTCGCGCGTCATCACCTGCACATGCTCGGAGGCGATGCGGTCGGCTTCATGCACCATTTCGCCCTCGCTGTCGCAGACGATGACCTCGCCATAGTCTTTCCAGGCCTGTCCCGCGGCATCGGCGGTGGGCAGGATTTTCAGCAGCCGCTCGACTTCGCTCATGGTGTCGCGCGCGAGCTTCTCCGAATTGGTGAGCAGCACCGCGGGCGAGGTGGGCCCGTGCTCGGCCTGGCCGAGCAGGTCGGTGGCGCAGAGCTCGCCGTCGACGCTGTCGTCGGCGATGACCAGCGTCTCGGTCGGGCCGGCCAGCAGGTCGATACCGACGCGGCCGAACAATTGGCGCTTGGCCTCCGCGACATAGGCATTGCCGGGGCCGACGATCATGTCGACCGGTGCGATGCTCTCGGTGCCGAGCGCCATGGCGGCAACGGCCTGCACGCCGCCGAGCACGTAGATATCGTCGGCGCCGCCGAAATGCATCGCTGCGACGATCGCCGGATGCGGCCCGCCCCTGAACGGCGGCGCGCAGGCGATGATGCGTTTCACCCCGGCGACCTTGGCGGTGACGATCGACATGTGCGCCGAGGCCACCATCGGATAGCGCCCGCCCGGCACGTAGCAGCCGATGGCGTTCACCGGAATGTGGCGATGGCCAAGCACGACGCCGGGCAGCGTCTCGACCTCGAGGTCGTGCATCGTCTCCTTCTGTTTCTGCGCGAAATTGCGCACCTGCGCCTGGGCGAACTTGACGTCGTCGAGATCGCGCTTGGGCACCTGGGCAATGGCCTTCTCGATCTCCGCGGGCGTGAGCTTGAAATCCTTCGGCGACCATTTGTCGAATTTCTCCGACAGCTCGCGGATCGCGGCATCCTTGCGCGCGTCGACCTGCGCCAGGATGTCCTCGACCGTTTGGCGCACGTGTGTCTCGGCAGCCTTGATCGCGCCCGCGTCCATTCCGCGCTTCAGGTAACGCGCCATAGATTTACTCCTGAATTCGAGGTGGTCATGGCCGGGCTTGACCCGGCCATCCATGATGACTTGCGGCAATTTGAAACGCTTCATCGACCCCCGGGTCAAGCCCGGGGGTGACGGCCGAGATTGTTGCGGCGGAGAAAGATTACTTGATCGCCTGCGGATTGATCGGACTTCCGGTGCCGCCGGTGATGATCAGCGGCGGGCCGCAGAAGAAGAACTCGTAGACGCCGTCCTCGGCGCAGTCCTCGGCGAGTTCCTTGAGATAGAAAATCTCGCCCATGCACAGGCCCATGGCCGGGATCACCACCCAGTGCCAGGGCTGGTTCGCCTCCTTGGTCTCGTTCGGCCGCACCTCGACGCCCCAGGTGTCGGTGCAGATGGCCGCGATCTGCTTGTCCTGGCACCAGTAGCAGTTCTCGAACTTGACGCCGGGCGCATCGCCGCCGGCATAGCCGCCCCATGCCTTCTCGGCGAGGCAACGCTCCATCTGCCCGGTGCGCACGATGACGAAATCGCCGCGGCCGATGGCGACATTCTGCTCCTTGGCGCATTTGTCGAGTTCGTCGTTGGAAATGCTCTCGCCGTCCTGCATCCACTTCACGCCGCGGAAGCGGGCGATGTCGAGCAGCACACCGCGGCCGACCATCTTGTTCCTGGAGTGTTCGATGCCGAGCACGTTGAGGCCCTTGGCGTCGATCAGCTTGGCGTCGTGGCCGTTATAGGCCTTGTCCTCGTAGAAGACGTGGCCGAGCGCATCCCAATGCGTCGCACCCTGTACGCACAGCATCAGCGTGTCGTCGGCGTAACGCAGCCGGTTCCAGTCCTGCCGCCCGGCGATAGCGTCGGTGCCGGTGGCGAGCATCTGGTGGATCGGGTTGAAGCGGCCGCCGAACAGGCCGGTCTGCGGTCCGGTCTTGTCGAGTGGAATGCCGAGCGCGAATACCTTGCCGCTGCGGATCAGGCTCGCGGCCTTGACGATGTCCTCGGGCGTGACGTGATTGAGCGTGCCGACGTGATCGTCCTTGCCCCAACGGCCCCAGTTGGAGAGTTTCTTCGATGCCTCGGCGATGGCCTCTTTGCCGACCTTGATGTTCATGCAGCGGGTTCCTTTTTGCGTTTCTGGTTATTAGCGCCGGCCGCGTGTAATTTCCCCGCAGTTGCCGTCGACACAATATTGTGCCCGATCCAGCCGTTTCATCAAGCGCGTTTCGCAAGATCATTTTGCCCGGTGGCGGGGGATTTTCCCATCATCAAAGCTGCGGCGGCGTGAGCCGCTCACATGGGCGCTTACACCTTGTCCAGGGCGCGAAGAATTTTTCCCGGCGTGAACGGCATATCGGTGAGCGGCGCGGCACCGAGCGGGCACAGCGCGTCGTTGATCGCGTTCATCACGCAGGCGGGCGCGCCGGCGGTGCCGGCTTCGCCGGCGCCCTTGGCGCCAAGCTCGCTATCCGCCGTCGGCGAGACGACATGGCCGCATTCGATATCGGGCATTTCCGCCGCCATGGGCACCAGGTAGTCGACCATGTTGCCGTTGAGCATCTGCCCGCGCTCGTCGTAGAGGCACTGTTCGAACAGCGCGGCGCCGATGCCCTGCACCACGCCGCCACGGATCTGCTCGTCGACGAGCTGCGGATTGATGATGGTGCCGCAATCCTCGACGCACCAATGCTTGAGCAGTTTGACGAAGCCGGTGTCGGTGTCGACCTCGAGATAGCTTGCCTGCACGCCGTTGGTGAAAGCAAACGGCCATGCACGCGGCACGTAATGGCGCGTGGCGACAAGCTCGGCCTGGATGCTGGCCGGCAGCGTGTCGGGCCGGAAATAGGCGATGCGCGCGAGCTCCTCGAGCGGCAGCCGCTCGGCGCCGCTCGCCGCATCGACGACGATGCCGTTGCGAATATCGAGCGCCTCCGGCTTGGCCTGCAGAATGCTGGCGGCGACCGCGAGCACGTTGCCGCGCAGCGCCTTGCCGGCCTGCCAGGCCGCTTCGCCGCCGATGCCGGCGGCGCGCGAGGCCCAGGTGCCGCCGCCGTAGGGCGTTACGTCGGTGTCGCCCATGATGACGCGCACGCGCTCGAGCGGCACGCCGAAGGCGGTGGCGGCGCATTGCGCGATGACGGATTCGGCGCCCTGGCCCTGCTCGCTGACGCCGGTGGCAACGATAATCGCGCCCTGCGCGTCGAGCTTGACCGTGGCGCCGTCCTGCGAGGAGATCCTGGCGCCGCCGACGCCGTAGAAGGCGGCCGACGGGTTGGTGACTTCGATGAAGCTCGCAAAGCCGATGCCGCGATAGATGCCCTTGTCACGCAGCTTCTTCTGCTCGGCGCGCAGGCCGGCGTAGTTCATCAACGAGTCGAGATGGGCGAGCGACTCGTGATGCGACA
>DATJYA010000180.1:0-4776 GCA_035499835.1 Pseudolabrys sp. | reverse complement strand
GCAATCCGCGCGATCGTCTCCGGCTCGGCCAGGAGCGGCGCGTGGCCCTGGTCCGCCACTTCGAGCGTCTCCATATCCTGATGCCGCGCCCGCATGGCTTCGACGGTCGCCGCCGAAAGAATGTCGGAATTGGCGCCGCGGATGACCATGAGCGGCGCACCGGCCAGCGCATCAAATTCCTTCCAGAGCGGCGGCGGCGGCGTCTCGAAATTGACGCCTTCCATGGTCTTGGCGAGGTTCACGTCATAGGTCGGCACCAGCGTTCCGTTTTGCTGCTTGTAGGCGCGCTGCGCGCTGGCAAGCCAATCGGCGGCGGTCAGCTTGGGAAATTGCGCGTCGAACAGGCGGCGCAATATCTCGGCCGCATCCGCGAAATCGCGCGGCTGCGGCAGCTTGCCGACATAGCCCTTGATGCGCATCAGGCCCTGCGGCTCGATCACCGGACCGATGTCGTTGAGCACGGCGCCGGCAATCGCCGTCGGCCGCGCCACCGCGAGCAACATGGTCAGGATGCCGCCGCGCGAGGTGCCCACAAAAATCGCAGGCTCGGTTTCAAGTGCGCTGATGACAGCCAGCACGTCGGCAAGCTCGACGTGCAGGTTATAATTCGCCGGATCGCGGTCGTAATCGGAGTCGCCGCGGCCGCGATAATCGAGCGCGACCACCCAGCGCGGCCGCGTCCTGTCGTTGGCGAGCGCCGACGCCAGCGTGTCGAAATCGGCGGCGGTGCGTGAAAGACCGGGCAGGCACACCACGGGCAGCGCGGCATTGCTGCGGTTGCCATAACAGCGGGCGCGCAGGCGCAGGCCGTCAGATGCGGTGACGAATGTGGACGTGAACGCGTCGGCCATCGCTCAATTCGCCGCGCCGCGCCTGAGGTCGGCTTCGATCAGCAGCTTCGAGCCGCCGCCGAAGCGGGCGCGGTAAACCTGCAAATTCTCCATGATCCGCTCGACGTAATTGCGCGTCTCGGCGATGGGGATGCGTTCGACCCAATCGACCGGATCGATCTTCGGATCGCGCGGATCGCCGTAGGCCGCGACCCATTGCCGCACGCGGCCGCGTCCGGCGTTATAGCCGGCGAACGTCATGATGTAGGAGCCGTTGTAGGAATTGATGAGCATCGACAATTCGGCCGCGCCCATCTGCATGTTGTACACCGGATCGCTGAGCAGGCGCGCACGGTCGTAGGTCACCTTGTAGCGTTTGGCGCTGTCCTGCGCCGAGTCGGGCGTCACCTGCATCAGACCCATGGCGTGCGCCGAGGAGACGATCTTCTGGTTGAAATGGCTCTCCTGACGCGCGATCGAATAGGCAACTGCTGGCTCGATCGGCGCCGTGATCGGCCTGTAATCGGGCAGTCCCGCCACCGGAAAGGCGTAATAGTCGAGCGGCAGCCCGCGTCCGACCGCGCTTTGCCCGAGCAGCACCATGGCGCGGCCATCGCCATGGGCGCCGGCGATCTCGCCCAACGCGGTGAGGCCGGCGACGTCGGTGCCGCTTTCGCCGAGCTCGGCGTAGATCGGCGCTACCAGATCGCGCTCGTTGAGCGCGTAGAGGATCTCCACCGCGCGCACCACTTCGAGCCTGCTCAGGGTCGCGCGCTCGCCGGCTGCAAGATTCGGCGGTCCGCGCAGGCCGAGATCGGGCAGCCCCAGCCGCGCGCGCGCGAGCTGGCCGTAATAGGTCACCGAGTGCATCGCGGCCGCCTCATAGAAGGCTTTCGCTTCGGCGTGATGGCCCATGGCCTCGGCAGCGCGGCCCTGCCAGTAGCCGGCGCGGGCGAGCGCGTGCGGATTGACGGTGCCCTGCGCGATCTGGGCGAAATGCGCGGCTGCGGTCGCCGGATCGTGGAGGAAGCGCAGCGCCAGCCAGCCAGCGGTGAAATGCTGGTCGACCTTATAATTGCCGCGCACCGGCGCCGGCGCGTCGCGGGCGATGCGGTAGGCGGTCTGGGGATCCTGTGCGTCGAGCAGCTTGCGCACCAAAATGCGCCGCTGCAGCCACCATTGATCGAGATCGACGAGTTCGGCCGCATCGCGCGGCGCCGTGAGCATCCATTTCGTGGCGTCTTCGATCTTGTCATTTTTCAGCAGCCACTCGACCTGCGCGAAAATGAAATCCGCGCCGTGCCGCGCGGCGGGCGGCACCGCCTCGAGCAGCGCCTTGGCATTGCCGGCCCTGTTGGTCACCGCCGCCCAGGCTCTGCCGATGGCAAGATCATTGCCCCCGAGCCGCTCGGCGGCGCGCAAGCCCGCGGCGGCATCGTCGGCGTAGAAGCGGTGCTCCATCCGCGACTTGTGGTCGGCCGGCGTGAGCATGCCGCCGAACATCTCGATCACTTTGCTTTCGACGTCGGCGGAACAATCCTGCTCGCGCCAGGCCTCGCGCACCAGGGCTTCGGCTCCGGCGCGGTCGCCCCTGTCGAGCAGGGCGCGCGCCAGCATATAATGGCCCTTGGCCGTGATCGGCGTCTGGCTGCCGAAATAGGCGAGCACGGTGGCATCGTCGAGCCTGTCGTTCCACAGCGCATTTTCGGCGCGGCGGCGGAACAGCGCGGCATGGGGCCAGCTCGGATTGGCGTTGACGAAGGCGGCGTAGCGCTCGAAGGTCGGCTTGGTATTGTCGCTGCGCAGGATCACCCATTCGGCGAGCTTGCGCGCCAACGGGTCGCCGATCGATCTCTCCGCAGCGTCGGCGTCACCGTCCTTGCCCTTGCGGGCGAATTCGATCACTTGCTTGACGGCGGCGATGTCGGCGGCCGAGGTGCTCGGCGTCAATGCGACCGCGAACGGCCCGGAAACCGGCCGCGCCATTGGCTTGATCGTGGCGCTGCCCGCAAACAGCGCGCCGTGCAAACCGGCGCTCGCCTGAGCGGCGGCGTTGATATCCTGCGGCGGCCGTTTCTCCGGCAGTGGAACGGAGCGGGCGGCGGGAGCTACGGGCGCCGCGACCAGGCGGCCGAGCACAGCGGGCCGCGGGCGCGGGAAGGGAACTTTTTCGCGCGCCGCCATGGCTGGCCCGACGCCGCCAATGCCCGCCGCCATGAGCGCCACGGCCAAGCCTAGGTCTGACGATTTAATCCTTTTCATTCAATCCCTTGCGGCCATTTCCTCAAATGCTTGCTCGGCCATCGCCAGCGATTCGCCGCCGGTACAGAGCACCCCATTAGGCCCATATTGGGCGGGAAGGGAAACGCAAAATTCCGCGAGTGACGGCTGCGGCGCAGATGCGCGGGCCATCAGGGCAAATCATGGGTCCATTTGCGGAGAGGGCTTTCATCGCCGCGGGCGACCCGATATTGATGAAGCCAAGGTGCCTCGCGCCGCCGGGAGATCGTGTCATGACCGCCAAGACCAGGTTCAGAGGGTCATTCACCGCACTGGTGACGCCGTTCAAGAACGGCTCGGTGGACGAGAAGGCGTTCCGGGATCTTGTCGAATGGCAAATCGCCGAAGGCACCAATGGCCTGGTGCCGGTCGGCACCACGGGCGAGAGCCCGACGCTCAGCCATGACGAGCACAAGCGCGTGGTCGAATGGTGCGTCGATCAGGTGGACGGGCGCGTGCCCGTGGTCGCCGGCGCCGGATCGAATTCGACCAAGGAAGCGATCGAGCTGTCGCAGCACGCCGAGCAGGCGGGCGCCGATGCCGTGCTGATCGTGACGCCCTACTACAACAAGCCGACGCAGGAAGGGCTCTATCAGCACTACAAGGCGATCAACGACGCGATCGGCATTCCGATCATCATCTACAATATTCCCGGCCGCTCGATCGTCGACATGTCGGTCGACACCATGAAGCGGCTCTACGAGTTGAAGAACATCGCCGGGGTGAAGGACGCAACCGCCAACATGACGCGGGTGTCGCAGCAGCGCGCCGCCATGGGCGAGGGGTTCAATCAGCTATCCGGCGAGGACATCACCGCGCTCGGCTTCATGGCGCATGGCGGCCACGGCTGCATTTCGGTGACCTCGAACGTGGCGCCGCGGCTGTGCGCCGAATTCCAGAGCGCCTGCCTCAAGGGCGATTTCGCCACCGCGCTCAAGCTGCAGGACAAGCTCGCCCCCTTGCACATCAATCTGTTTGTGGAGACCAGCCCGGCGCCGATCAAGTATGCGATGTCGCTGATCGGCAAGTGCGCCACTACGGTGCGGCTGCCGATGGTGCCGGCGAGCGAGAAGGCCCAGATCGCCGTGCGCGAGGCGATGGTGCATGCCGGCCTGATCAATTAGGCGCGCCGCCATGCTCGAGGAATTCAAGAAATTCATCCTGCGCGGCAACGTCGTCGATCTCGCCGTTGGCGTGATCATCGGCGCCGCCTTTACCGGTGTCGTCAATTCGATGGTGGGCGACATCATCATGCCGGTGATCGGCTCGGTCACCGGCGGCATCGACTTCACAAATTACTTCATTCCATTGTCATCCAAGGTGACGGCGACGACGCTTGCGGAAGCAAAAAAGCAAGGTGCTGTAATGGCATGGGGAAATTTCGTCACTCTCCTGATTAACTTTATCATTGTCGGCTTCGTGTTGTTCCTGGTAATTCGCGCGGTTGGCCGCTTTGTGGCCAAGGAGGCCGAGAAGCCGCCGGAGCCGTCCAGGCAAGAAGAGCTGCTGACCGAAATCCGCGATCTGCTCAAATCGCGTTGAGGTCTTAGGTCCCCGACATGGCTGCCAAGCCCGAGCGCCGCTTCAAGGTGGTCGCCGACAACCGCAAGGCGCGTTTCAACTACGAACTCGGCGAGCATTTCGAGGCCGGCATCGCCTTGACCGG
>DATJYA010000179.1:0-6912 GCA_035499835.1 Pseudolabrys sp. | reverse complement strand
ACGCGTCATTCCGGGACGGCCCGAAGGGCCGGGCCCGGAATCCATATTCCGCAGCGCCGGGATTGTGGATTCCGGGTTCGCTCGCTGTGCTCGCGCCCCGGAATGACTTAAAGAATTTCATGACCTCCGTCGTTGAGCTTGACCACGCCACCATCGGCATTGGCGGCCGCAGCGTACTCGCAGACGTAAGCTTTGCCATCGAATCCGGCGAATTCATCGGCGTGCTCGGCCCCAACGGCGCCGGCAAGACCACGCTGATGCGTTCCATTCTCGGCCTGCTGCCGCCGAGTGCGGGCAGCTTGCGCGTATTCGGCCGCGAGCCGCAGCGCGGCGATCCTGCCATCGGCTATCTGCCGCAGGTGCGCACGGTACTGCCGGATCTGCGTGTGCGCGGCCTCGATTTCATCGGCAGTTCGATGCACGGCGAGCGTTGGGGCCTGCCCTCGCTCTCGGCGCACGACCGCTACATGATCGAGCGCACGCTTGGCGCCGTCGGCGCGCGCGACCTCGCCCGCCGGCCGATTTCCGACATGTCCGGCGGTGAGCGGCAGCGGCTGTTGCTGGCGCAGGCCCTGCTCGGCTCGCCCAAGCTGCTGCTGCTCGACGAACCGCTGATCAGCCTCGACCAGCGCCACCAGGAAGTCGCCATCGACGTGGTGCGCAAGGCCTGCCGCGAGCGCAAGATCACGGTGCTATTCAGCGCCCATGAACTCAACCAGCTGCTCGGCACGCTCGACCGCGTGCTCTATCTCGGCAACGGCAAGGCGGCGCTCGGCACTGTGGACGAGGTCGTCACCGCGCCGGTGCTGTCGCGACTCTACGGCACCGAAATCAACGTGCTGCGCGCCGACGGCCACATCTTCGTGATGTCGCGCGGCCATGACGTCGAGCACGCCGACCATCTACACGACCATAGCGGCCACGGCCATCAGCACTGACATGTTCCAATACGAATTCATGATCAACGCTTTTGAGGCCGCCGGCATTGTCGCGGTGGTCTCCGGCGCGGTCGGTTTCTTCCTGGTGATGCGCGGGCAGACCTTTGCCGGCCACGCGCTCTCGCATATCGGCTTTGCCGGCGCGACCGGCGCAGGATTGATCGGCCTGGCGCCGCTGTGGGGGCTGGTTGGCTTCACGCTCGCCGCCGGCGTCGCCATGGGCGCGCTCTCGGAGCGTATCAGCAATCGCGACGTGGCGATCGGCGTGGTGCTGGCGCTGGCGCTCGGCTTCGGGCTCCTGTTCCTGCACTATTATACCGCCTTTGCGACCCAGGCGACCGCGCTGTTGTTCGGCAACGTGCTCGCTGTTGATCGCGACACGATCGTCACGCTCGGCGTGCTCGGCGGGATTACTCTTGCCGCGCTCGCCCTGATCATGCGGCCGCTGATCTTCGCCAGCTTGCAGCCCGAACTGGCCGAGGCCAAGGGCGTGCCGCTGCGTTTCGTCTCCACCGCGTTCCTCGCTATCGTGGCGCTGGCGGTGTCGGCCTGCGCGCAGATCGTCGGCGTGCTGCTGGTGTTCACGCTGATGGTCGGACCGCCGGCGGCGGCACAGCGCCTCGCCTCCGGTCTTTGGAGCGGCCTTATCCTCGCCGCCCTGCTCGCGCTCGCCGAGGCCTGGCTCGGCATCACGCTTGCCTTTTACACCGACTGGCCGGTGAGTTTCTGCATCGCGCTGCTGAGCGGCCTCGTTTATTTCGTCTGCCTCGGCGCACCGCGGCTGGACCGCATCAATCCACCGATACGCCGCTCGCCTTGATCGGCGCCGCCCACTTTTCGATCTCGCTCTTGACGAACTGGCCAAGATACTCGGGCGTGGTGCGATCGTCGGAGACGATCTGGGCGCCGAATCCTTCCAGGCGTTCGCGAACCGCCGGCGTCTTGATCGCCTCGACGATCGCGCTGTTTAGCTTTTTCACGACAGCCTCCGGCGCACCCTTCGGCAGAAATATCGCGTTCCAGGTGTAGGCCTGCACATCGAGGCCCTGCTCCACGGTCGTCGGCAGGTTCGGCTCCACCGATGAGCGCGTCTTGGTCATGATGGCAATCGCCTTGACGCGGCCGCCATCGATTTGCGGCTTGGCGGTGCTGATGATCTCGCACAGGAAGTCGATGCGACCGCCGATCAAATCCTGCATGGCCGGGCCGGTTCCTTTGTAAGGCACGTGAACGATGTCCGTGCCCATCGCGGTGTTGAGCACGACACAACCGAGATGCGTCGCCGAACCCGCGCCCGCGGAGCCGAACTGCATCTTGCCCGTGTTAGCCTTGGCGTAGGCGACGAACTCCTTGAGGTCGTTTGCCGGCAAATCCTTGCGCGTGATCAGCACGATCGGCACTTCCGCGATCAAGGCGACCGGCGTGAAATCGGTAGCGGCGTTGTAAATGGGGTGCTTGTAGAGGGACTGGTTCTGGGCATGGGTGCCGACCGTGCCCAAGACGAACGTGTAGCCGTCCGGGGCGGCGTCGGCGACGCGCTTGGATCCGTTCATGCCGCCGGCGCCACCGATATTTTCGACCACCACGGTCTGCCCGAGTATCTCTCCCATGCGCGCCGCGACAACGCGGCCGAGCAGGTCGGTCGGCCCGCCGGCGGCAAAGGGAATGATCATCGTCATTGGATGCGTCGGAAAGTTCTGGGCAGAGGCCGATCCCGTCAAAGCCAGAATCGCTGCCAGCGCGGCGCCAAAGATTGTTTTTTTCATGAGGGACTCTCCAAGATGTGCCAATCCGCCGACGGTCGATAATCGGACCAGGCTGTTGATCTTCTGGACAATTTTTCGCGCCGGCCGTCAAGTATGCCGTGCCGGAAATTCTTCGGCACTTTCGCTACTGCCTTTTTTGACCGCCGGTCGCAGGCGCGCTTGCCCCAGGCCGACGGTCGCCAAGGCCAAAGGATACGGACATGCAACGTCGGGTTGCCATCGTCGGATTGGGGCCGATCGGAACCAAGGTCGTGCAAGCGCTCGATGCCGGCATCAGCGGATTCACCCTTTCGGCGGTCGCCGTCGGCGATCCGGGCAAGGCGCGGCCCGAGCTCGAACGGCTTTCGCGCAAGCCGCCAATCCTGCCGATCGAAGCGCTGGAGCCGGCCGCCGATGTCGTCGTCGAATGCGCTCCGGCCGCTCTCCTGCGCTCGATCGTGCAACCGTTCGTGACCCGCGGGAAAACGGCGATCGTCCTCAGCGCCGGCGCCCTTCTTGATAATTGGGATCTGACCAATGAAGCGCGGAATCATGGCGGCCGCATCGTCGTGCCGACGG
Source organism: Pseudolabrys sp. (assembly GCA_035499835.1). Taxonomy (GTDB): domain Bacteria; phylum Pseudomonadota; class Alphaproteobacteria; order Rhizobiales; family Xanthobacteraceae; genus Pseudolabrys. The sequence continues at coordinate 3,650 of DATJYA010000179.1, read as the reverse complement.
GAGCCCTGATCGGACTCGACGCAATGGCGGCCGCGGCCGAGGGCACCATTTACTCCGTGCGATTGATCACCCGCAAACCGGTGAGAGGCCTGCTCGGCGCTCCTTATGTCACGGAGCATGCCATCGATCTCGAACAGCTTCGCGAGCCGCGCAAGATCTTTGAGGGAACGGCGCGCGAGGCCGCCAAGGGATTTCCGGCAAATCTCAATGTCGGCGCCGCGTTGTCGATTGCCGGATTCGGCCCCGAGCGGACGATGGTCGAGATCTGGGCCGATCCCGACCTCGACCGCAACACGCATCGGATCGAGGTCGAGGCCGATTCCGCCAGCTTCACCATGTCGATCGCGAATGTTCCCAGTGAAAATCCAAAAACCGGCCGGATCACGGCGTTATCGGTGATCGCGTGTCTGCGGAAAATGAACGCCCCTTTGCAGGTCGGGACGTAAATGCATTGCAGATCGAGAGGCATCATCGCATGAGCGACCAACCGCGCAGCATCTGCATCGGCGAGGCGACGATCGAGCTTGCCCGCGGCGCCGACGGGCGCTTTTCGCTCGGCTGCGCCGGCGATACTTTCAACACCGCAATCTACCTCGCCCGCGCCGGCCAGCCGGTCGGTTTCGCCAGCGCCCTCGGTGACGACGCCTATTCCGAACAGATCGTGGCGCTGGCCGTGGCCGAAGGCGTCGGCACCGACCTTATCCTGCGCGCCGCCGGCCGGCTGCCCGGCCTGTCGCTGGTCGAAGCCGACGGCAAAGGCGGACGACGCATCAGCAACTGGGGCGAAGCGGCGCCGGCGCGCGAGCTGTTCGAATTGCCGGCATGGAGCCGCATCGCCGAGGCGCTGACCGCGGCGCGTCTCATCTACTTTTCCGGCATCACGCTGTCGCTCTATTCCAATGTCGGCATCGGCCGGTTTCTCGCCGCCGTCGAAATAGCGCGCACCAAGGGCGCTAAGATCGCCTTCGACGGCAATTTCCGCCCGTGCGGCTGGAAGGGCGACCTGACCCGCGCGCGCACGGTATTCGCCGAGGCGCTCAAGCGCGTGGACATTGCGCTGCCGGCCTATGATGACGAAGCGGTGCTGTGGGGCGATCCGTCACCCGAGGCGACCATCGAGCGGTTGCAGGCCTTCGGCGTCGGCGAGATCGCGGTGAAGAACGGACCGAACAGCGCGCTGGTCGCCGCCGATGGCGCGCGCGGCACGGTGCCGGTGCCGGACGTCGTCGTGCCGGTCGATCTGACCGCCGCCGGCGACGGCTTCAATGCCGGCTACCTCGCTGCGAGGCTGGGCGGCGCCAGCGCCATCGGAGCCGCCGCCGACGCGCACCGGCTCGCGGGCGAAGTCATCCGCCACCGCGGCGCGATCACGCCACGCAGCGGCGCCGCGGTCCATTAGCCGCGCGCGTTTCTTTCCAATCCGCGCACGACGTTGTAGTTTCGCCTCCGGGGTGATGGCGTCGTTGGAGCTCGGCTTGCATTTGTTTGTCCTGCGCCTGTTTTGCCTCGCCGTATTCCTGGGCTGCTGCTCGGCGGCCGGCGCGCGCGGGGTCGATGCCGAGACGGCTGCCGCTTACGAAGATATGTCGCTGGTGCTGCCGTCTCCTTCGCTCGTCATCGTCTGCCACGGCTTCGGCTGCCGGTTGCGCACCGAGATCGGACTGACCGCCGCCGACCGCGCGCGCTTGGCGCAGATCCTCAAGGCCGGCAAGGCCTCGGCGACCGCCGAGCGCCAGGCGATCGCGAGCGCGGTGCAGTGGTTCGATCGCCGCGTCGGCCCCGAAACCGGAACCGTGCATCATATTGCGCGCGCCGGACACGATCAGCTCCGCGAAGCCGACTCGCAGTTCGACTGCATCGATTCAAGCCGCAACACGACGAGCCTGCTGCTCGTCCTCGACGAGCTCGACCTGCTCAAATATCACCGCGTCGAACAGGTGGTGGCGCGCGGCGCATTCATCGACGGGCGCTGGCCGCATGCGACCGCCGTTGTCGTGGAACTCGGCAGCCAGAAGGAATGGGCGGTCGACTCGTGGACGCATGCCTATGGCGAGAAGCCGGACATCAAGCCGCTGAGCCAGTGGCTCGGGGAAGGCGGTTTATAGCAGTCCTTCTCGCGTTGCCGGCACTGCGTTCGACGCGGCCAGCTTGCCCTTTTATGCGCCACGGCCCGCTGATTGACCCGCCCGATCGACGCCGGTATTTTTTGCCGCGATGGGGATGGGGTTCCCCCGATAGCCGCCCGCAAATTACGAAAATTTGGGGCTGATGACTCCTACCGCACAACGAGGGCGGTCGGAGTCTGTCCGCCGCAGGGCGGCTTTTTATTGCCCTGAAGCATGAGGACAAGCATATGGGCTTTCTTATTGTGTTTATCGGCGGCGGGCTTGGCGCCGCCATGCGCCACGGATTCAATCTGTTGTTCGCCCGCACGCTGGGCACGGCGTTTCCTTACGCAACCCTGTTCGAGAACGTCTCCGGCTCGCTGGTCATGGGGCTGCTGGTGGCGACGTTCGCCTTCCGCAGCGGCATCCCGCAGCATTGGCAGCTGTTCCTCACCACCGGCATCCTCGGCGGCTACACGACGTTCTCGACGTTCTCGCTCGACACCGCGCTGCTTTACGAACGCGGCGAAATCGGCCTCGCCGCGTTTTACGTGCTGCTGTCGGTCGCGCTGTCGGTCGGCGGGCTGTTCGCCGGGCTTACGCTGGTCCGCAGTCTGACCTGACCCGGCGCTATTCCATCGGCCGAAGCCCGAGCTTGTCGAGCAGCGCCATGTCGCGGTCGCGCCCCGGGTTCGGCGTGGTCAAGAGCTTCGGCCCATAGAAGATCGAATTGGAGCCGGCGAGGAAGCACAACGCCTGCGTTTCCTCGCTCATGTCCTCGCGCCCGGCGGAAAGCCGCACCACCGAGGCCGGCATGCAGATGCGGGCGACGGCGATGGTGCGCACGAAGTCGAGCGGGTCGAGCTTTTGCGTGCCGGCGAGCGGGGTGCCCTCGACCTGCACCAGCAGATTGATCGGCACGCTTTCCGGATGCACCGGCAGGCTGGCCAGCGTCGCGATCATGCCGACACGGTCGTCCAGGCCCTCGCCCATGCCGACGATGCCGCCGCAGCAGACATGGATGCCGGCCGACCGCACATGCTCGAGCGTGTCGAGCCGGTCCTGATAGGTGCGCGTGGTGATGATCTCGCCGTAGAATTCCGGCGAAGTGTCGAGATTGTGATTGTAGTAGTCGAGGCCGGAGGCTTTGAGCCGCGCCGCCTGTTCGGCGCTGAGCATGCCGAGCGTGGCGCAGGTTTCCAGGCCCAGCGCCTTGACGCCTTCGACCATGGCGCAGACGTTTTCGATGTCGCGATCCTTCGGCGCGCGCCAGGCCGCGCCCATGCAGAAGCGCGAGGCGCCGCCGTCGCGCGCCGCACGCGCTTCCGCCAGCACGGCCTCGAGGCTCATCAGCTTCTCGGCCTTGACGCCGGTGTCATAGCGCGAAGCCTGCGGACAATAGGCGCAGTCCTCCGGGCAGCCGCCGGTCTTGATCGAAAGCAGCGTCGAGATCTGCACCTCGGCAGGATCGAAATTCTCCCGATGCACCTGCGCGGCGCGGAATATCAGTTCGGGAAACGGCAAGGCAAACAGCTCACGCACTTC
>DATJYA010000178.1:0-2796 GCA_035499835.1 Pseudolabrys sp. | reverse complement strand
CCGGCACCGCCGACGCCTTTGCCAAATTGCCGGCGCCGGTGACCTTCGCCATCGCCCCTTACGGCGCCGGGCTCGGCGCGCTGGCGGCACGCGCCGGCGCGGACAACCATGAAGTCCTGCTGCAGGCGCCGATGGAGCCGTTCGACTATCCCAACAACGATCCCGGCCCGCAGACACTGCTCACCTCGCTCACCGCCGATCAGAACATCGACCGCCTGCACTGGATGATGAGCCGCTTCCAGGGCTATGTCGGAGTGATCGGCTACATGGGGGCGCGGTTTACCGCCAACGAGCAGGCGCTGTCGCCGATCCTGCGCGACACCGCCACACGCGGCCTGATCTATGTCGATGACGGCATCTCCTCGCGCAGCGTTGCCGCGCAGATCGCCGGCAGCCAGAACCTGCCGTTTGCAAAAATCGACATCGTCATCGACGCGGTGCCGACGCCGGAGGAAATCGACCATGCGCTGGCGCGGCTGGAAATGGCCGCGCGCGAACACGGCAGCGCCGTCGGCATCGCCAGCGCCTTGCCGGCGACGATCGACCGCATCGGCAAGTGGGCGCAGGGCGTGGAAGGCCGCGGCTTCGTGCTGGTGCCGCTCACCATGGTGGCGGCGAAGGCGAAATCGAGCTAGGCAAGTGAATAGGGAGTAGCGAATAGTGGAATAAACGCGCTACGCTTTCTACTCGGTACTCGCTACTCGCTCTTCACCCCTCACTATTCGCTCTTGCTCATGCCCTCCCGCACGTCTCTTCCCTATCGTCCTTGCGCCGGCATGATGGTGCTCAACCGCGCCGGCCATGTCTTCATCGGCCGGCGCACGGGCGGGCCCGAGCACATCGACGCCGTGCATGTCTGGCAAATGCCGCAAGGCGGCATCGATGAGGACGAGGACCCCTACAAGGCGGCGTTGCGCGAGCTTTACGAGGAGACCAGCATCCGCTCGGTCGAGAGGCTCGGCGAGATCGGCGACTGGCTCACCTACGACATTCCGGCAAATCTCGTGAGCCAGGCCTGGAACGGCAAATACCGCGGGCAGAAGCAGAAATGGTATGCCTTCCGTTTCACCGGCAGCGACGGCGAAATCAACATCGCCGAGCCCGGTGGCGGCGCGCACGAGCCGGAATTTGTCGATTGGCGCTGGGTGGCGATGCATGAATTGCCCGACCTGGTGGTGCCGTTCAAGCGCGAGACCTACGAGCGCGTGGTGCGCGAGTTTTCGCGCTTTGCCTGACCGGCTAGGCTGCGGCCCCGGGGGGCGGGATGGAAGAAGCAGGGCACTGGTCGGATTTCTTTCTCGGCGAAGTTGGCGCGGCGGCGGCGCTGGCGGGGCTCGTCATCGTCGCGGTGTCGATCAACCTGCAGCGCATACTCGCGTTCCCGCAACTGCCCGGCCGTGCCGGCGAAATGCTCATCATGCTGGTCGGCGCGCTGCTGGCATCCAGCGTCGCGCTGCTCCCCGGCCAGCCGGCAAGAATATTCGGCTGGGAGATTCTGACGATCGGCGCGTTCGTGACCGTGGCGCCGCTGTGGATTCAGATCCGTGCACTGGTCGCGGTAAGGGACCAGCCGCTCCACTGGTGGCTGTGGCGGCTGGTCATCGTATTTCTCGCCGGACTGCCGATGATCGCCGGCGGCATCCTGCTCATTGCCGGCGACGAAAGCGGTGTCTATTGGGTCGCCGCCAGCGTGCTGGTCATCGTCGCCGCGACCGTCTGGAACGCCTGGGTGCTGCTGGTCGAGATTCTGCGCTGACGCGTGATCCCGAAAGTGGAACCGGGTTTTCGGACAAGATCACGCGCAAAAATAAAGCGCGTCAGTGCATCGCCGTGCCGGTCAGATGCCGGTCCACGGTCCTGAAGTGATCGAGGCGCGTGATCATCTTGTCGAGCTCGCTGCCCGGCTGCATTTTCTCGATGCGGCTCTCGATGTCGCTGATGCGGCGCGCGATCATGTCGCGATCCATGTCCTCGACCGCCTCGGCGGTGTCGGCCAGCACGGTGAGGCCGGAGGCTGACACCTCGGCAAACCCGCCGAGCACCACGATCTTCTGCGTGCCGCCCGAGGCATGAACCGTGAGGATGCCGGGCCGCAGCGTGGTCACGTAAGGCGCATGGCCGGCGAGCACGCCGAAGTCGCCTTCGGCGCCGGGCACGTCCACCTGCTCGACGTCACCGGAGAACAGGAGCTTTTCCGGTGAGACCAGATCGAATTTGAATGTGGCCATGATCGTCTCAGCGAATAGCGAATAGCGAATAGCGAATTGAAAGAGGTTCGCCGCTCGTTACCGCCAAATTGCTATTCGCTACTCCCTATTCGCTATTGGCTCTGTCTTACGCCGCTTCCGCGGCGAGCTTCTTGCCCTTTTCGACCGCCTCTTCGATGCTGCCGACCATGTAGAAGGCGGCCTCCGGGAGATGGTCGTACTTGCCTTCGCACAGTCCCTTGAAGCCCTTGATGGTGTCGGCGAGGTCGACCAGCTTGCCGGGCGAGCCGGTGAACACTTCGGCGACGTGGAACGGCTGGCTGAGGAAGCGCTCGATCTTGCGGGCGCGAGCGACCGTGAGCTTGTCCTCTTCCGAGAGCTCGTCCATGCCGAGGATGGCGATGATGTCCTGCAGCGCCTTGTAGCGCTGGAGGATCTGCTGCACCTGGCGGGCGACCGCGTAATGCTCCTCGCCGACGATCAGCGGCGACAGCATGCGCGAGGTGGAGTCGAGCGGGTCGACCGCCGGATAGATGCCCTTGGCGGCGATGTCGCGCGACAGCACGGTGGTGGCGTCAAGGTGCGCGAA
>DATJYA010000177.1:0-4435 GCA_035499835.1 Pseudolabrys sp. | reverse complement strand
TCAACGATCAGCAATTCCGGCTGGCGCGTTCCGGCTTCGACCAGGCCGCGCGCGGCGTTCTCGGCTTCGAACACCGTAAACCCGCCCTCGGCTTCCAGCGCCGCATGCACGAAGCGCCGGATGTGCGGATCGTCCTCGATGATCAGAACGCGGCGCGGATTCATGCCGGTTCGGCGCCGACCGGTTGCGGCGGCGAACCCAGCGGCAACCGGAATGTGAACCGCGCACCGCCGCCCGGCCGCTGCTCGGCTCGAATCTCGCCGCCGTGCGCGTTGACGATGGCGCGACAAATCGCCAGCCCCAGCCCGACGCCGGGCTTGTTCGACTCTGTTTCCCCACGCACGAATTTATCGAACAACTTTTCTTCCTCGCCCACCGGCAGTCCGGGGCCATCGTCTTCGACCGTCACCGCCAGCGATTGCGGATCGTGTACCGTCCTGATCGCAATGGTACTGCCGGGTGGCGTGTACTTGGCGGCATTATCGAGCAAGTTGATGAGCACGCGCTCGATCAGCACCGGATCGAATTCGCACAATGGCGTATCTGCCGGAATCGCGGTGACGACATGATGCTGCGCCAATGCGTCTGCCATCTGACGCAACGCGGAACCCACGACTTCCTCAATCGCCTGCCAGCCGCGCTTGAGCCGTACCGGTCCGCTTTGCAGCCGCGCCATGTCCAGCAGATTGGTAACCTGTCCGGTCAGGCGCTGCGCCTTGTCGCGAATCGCGGCCGCGAGTTCGCGCCGCGCTTCGTCGCTCGATTGATCCGCGGCTGTCAGCGTATCGGCAAGGCCGACCAGCGCGGTCAGCGGTGTGCGCAGGTCATGCGAAATCGCCGACAGCAGCGAATTGCGCAGCCGCTCCGACTCCATCGTCACTAGCGCGTCTTGCGCGACCTCGACGTAATGGACGCGCTCGAGCGCCAGCGCAATCTGCGCGACACAGGCATCGAGCAACCGCATCTCTTCGGGCCGGTCGAGCACCACGCCATCCGCCGGCTGGAACGCGAGCACGCCGCGCGTGCGCATCGGCGCCTTGAGCGGCAAATAGCGCGCGGCGGCGGCCGGCAAGGTCGCGGTGCCAAGACCCGCGGGCTGTTGATGATCGTAGACCCACTGCGCGACCGCCAGATCGACGCTGGCGAGGTTCGCGACTTTTTGCTCGATGTGCGGTTCACGCACCTGTTCGCGGCTGTCAGGCAGCAACACGGCGACACGGGCCTGAAAAATCGCGTCGAGCCGGGCGCCGGCGATGTCGACGATTTGCGCAGTGGTCAGCGCGCCGGACAGTTCGCGCGCCAGTGCCGCCAGTTCCGCCGCGCGGCGTTCGCGATTTTGCGCAACGCGCGCTTCGAATTTGAGTCTGGCGGCAAGCTGGCCGATGATCAGCGCCACCACCAGCATCAATCCGAAAGTGAACAGATATTGAGTGTCGCCGACCGTGAACGTGAATTTCGGCGGCACAAAGAAAAAATCAAACGCGGCGACCGACAGGCATGCCGCCAGCGCACCCGGCCCGCGGCCGAACCGCAACGCGACGCCAACCACCGCCAGCAGGAACACCATCACCACATTGGCGAGGTCGAATACCGACAACAGCGGTGCCGTCAGCACGGTCGTCGCGGCGCAGATGCCGACCGCCCATAAATAGCCGCGCCAGTCAGTAGCCGTCATCGGGCGCGGCAGCGCCGGCAGCGCCGGCGTGGTGTCGAGCCTGACCAGATATATATCCAGCTCTTTCGTCGCCACGATCAGGCGATCGGCGAGGCCGGGACGCAACCATCGTTTCCAGGTCGGCCGCGCGGTCTGGCCGAGCACCAATTTGCAGGCATTGCGGCTGGTCGCATAGGCAACCAGCGTGGCGGCGACGTCGGCACTGGCGAGCGTCGCGGTTTCGGCGCCGAGCTCTTCGGCAAGTTTGAGCGCATCGAGTATGCGCGAGCGCGCCGCGCGCGGCTGACGCTGCAGCGCGGGTGTTTCGACATAGACTGCGATCCAGTCCGCACGCAATTGCGCAGCGAGCCGCGCCGTTGCACGTACCAGCGTTTCATTATCGGTGTCCGGTCCGATGCAGACGATCAGCCGTTCCTTCGCCTGCCACACATGATGGATTGCCTGGTCGGCGCGATAGGCGCGCATCTGCGCGTCAACGCGGTCGGCGGTACGGCGCAGTGCGAGCTCGCGCAGCGCAATCAGGTTGCCCTTGCGGAAAAAATTCGTGACCGCGCGTTCGGCCTGCTCCGGCATATAAACTTTGCCTTCCTTCAGACGCGCGAGCAGTTCGTCGGGCGGCAGATCAACCAGCGCCACTTCGTCAGCGGCATCGAACACGTGATCGGGCAGCGTTTCGGCGACGCGAACGCCGGTGATGCGGCCGACAACGTCGTTAAGACTTTCGAGATGCTGAACGTTGAGCGTGGTGTAAACGTCGCTGCCTGCGGCCAGCAATTCCTCGACGTCCTGCCAGCGTTTGCGATGCCGGCTGCCCTCTATATTGTTGTGCGCAAGTTCGTCAACAACGATCAGTGGCGGCCTGAGCGCAAGCGCGGTATCGAGGTCAAACTCCGCGAACAGTCGGCCACGGTACTCGACTTTGCGTGACGGCAGCAATGGCAGCCCGTCGAGCAGCGCTGCCGTTTCCACGCGGCCGTGGGTTTCAACCGCGCCGATCAGCAGATCAACGCCTTCGGCGCGGCGCTGCCGCGCCGCGGAGAGCATCGCATAGGTTTTACCGACGCCGGCACAGGCTCCGAAAAATATTTTCAAACGGCCGCGCCGACTTCTCGCTTCCTCGTGCTGTACCTTGGCGAGCAAGGCATCAGGATCGGGCCGTCGTTCCATCATGGTCCCCAACCATTGTATACAAAGGCCCGGGGGCCGGCCCTGACGGGGAAAAACCCGGCCGGATTCATGCCGCGGATCTTCGGAATTTGAAGTGATTCAATGCCGCCTGTTTCGTCGCGCACGCAATTCCATGATCAGCCCGGCCAGCACAAGCGGCACCAATACCACCGCCAGCGCCAGCAGCATATCGAGGTAATTGACGCTCATTGCGGCGGCAGCGCGCCCTTTGGACGTCAGCGCTTCACCGCGGCGTCGAGCGCGAGATTAAGCTGCAGTACATTGACGCGCGGTTCGCCGAGGAATCCGAGCTGGCGGGGTGCGGTGTGTTTCTTCACCAGAGCGCGCACTTCCGCCGCATCGAGGCCGCGCGCCGCGGCAACCCGCTTGACCTGATATTCGGCCGCGGCGGGACTGATGTCGGGGTCGAGTCCGCTTGCCGAAGCCGTCACCAGATCGACCGGCACCGGCAGCGTATTGGCGGGATCGGCACCTTGCAGCGCCTTGATGCGTGCCGTAACGGCGTCGGTCAGCGCCGGGTTGCTCGGCCCCTGATTCGAGCCGCTCGACGCCGCCGCGTTGTACGGATAAGGTGCGGTCGCCGACGGCCGGCTCCAGAAATGTTTCGGATCAGCGAACGGCTGGCCGATCAGTGCCGAACCGACCGTTTTGCCGTCGTGCTCAAGCAGGCTGCCGTTGGCCTGATGCGGCAGCGCAATTTGTGCGACCGCGGTAACTGCCAACGGATAGACCACCCCCGTCACAACCGTCAACAGCAACAACAGAACAACGGCGCTTCTCAATTGTGTAAACATGATTTGTCTCCGCCTATGCCCGTCAGGCCAATCCGCTTGCCGCGAGCAGCATGTCAATCAGCTTGATGCCGACGAACGGCGCGATCACGCCACCGACGCCGTACACCAGCAGGTTGTCGCGCAACAGCGTGGCGGCACCGACCGCGCGGTATTTGACGCCAGCCAGCGCCAGCGGAATCAGCGCGATGATGATCAGCGCGTTGAAGATCACCGCCGACAGGATCGCGCTGTCGGGCGTCGTCAGGTGCATGATGTTTAGCGCGGCGAGCTGCGGATAGGTGGTCATGAATGCGGCCGGGATGATCGCAAAATATTTGGCGACGTCGTTGGCGATCGAGAATGTGGTCAGCGAACCGCGCGTGATCAGCAGCTGCTTCCCGGTCTCGACGATCTCGATCAGCTTGGTCGGGTTCGAATCGAGATCGACCATGTTGCCCGCCTCCTTCGCCGCCTGCGTGCCGGTGTTCATGGCCACCGCTACATCCGCCTGCGCCAGCGCCGGTGCATCGTTGGTGCCGTCGCCAGTCATCGCCACCAGTCGTCCTTGCGCTTGGTGCTCGCGAATCAACTTGAGTTTAGCTTCCGGCGTTGCCTCAGCGAGGAAATCGTCGACGCCGGCTTCGGCGGCGATCGCCGCCGCCGTGAGCCGGTTGTCGCCGGTGATCATCACGGTCTTGATGCCCATGCGGCGCAGCTGCGCGAAGCGCTCCTTGATGCCGCCCTTGACGACATCCTTCAGCTCGATCACGCCGAGCACCGCGGCGCCTTCAGCGACCAC
>DATJYA010000176.1:0-5750 GCA_035499835.1 Pseudolabrys sp. | reverse complement strand
CCGGCGGCTTCGCCGTCGATGACGATATTGCCCTCGGCGGGCGAGAAGCGCTCGCCCGACAGCGCCGCGAACAATTCATCCTGGCCGTTGCCGGCGACGCCGGCGATGCCGAGGATCTCGCCGCCGAGGACCTCGACGGAGATATTCTGCAGGCGCCCGCCATGCGGGTCGTCAGGCTCGAGCGACAGATCCCTGATGACCAGCCGCGGCACCGTGGTGGCGTGCACCGTCGTCGCCTTCACTTCGCCGATGTCGGCGCCAACCATCATGCGCGCGAGCGACGCCGCAGTCTCCTGCCGCGGATTGCAGGTCGCCACCTTCTTGCCGGCGCGCAGGATAGTCGCCGTATCGCAGAGCCGTTTCACCTCGTCGAGCTTGTGCGAGATGTAGAGCAGCGCCTTGCCCTCGCTGCGCAGCCGGTCGAGCACGACGAAAAGCTGGTCGGCTTCCTGCGGCGTCAGCACCGCGGTCGGTTCGTCGAGAATGAGCAGCTTCGGGTTCTGCATCAGCGCGCGCACGATCTCGATGCGCTGGCGTTCGCCGACCGAGAGCCGCCACACCTCGCGCTTGGGGTCGAGCGGCAGGCCGTAATCCTGCGAGAACTGTGCGAGCCGCGCCGACATGGCGGCGAAGCTCTCCTTGCCGTCGAGGCCGAGCGCGACGTTTTCGGCAACCGTCAGATTGTCGAACAGGGAGAAATGCTGAAACACCATGGCGATGCCGCGCGCGCGCGCATCCGAAGGGCCGGTCAGTTCAATCTTCTCGCCCATCCAGCGCAATTCGCCGGCGCTCGGCTGGATGAGGCCGTACATCGCCTTGACCAGCGTCGACTTGCCGGCGCCGTTCTCGCCGAGCAGGGCGTGGATTTCGCGCGGGTAGAGATCGAGGTCGATGGCGTCGTTGGCTTTGAAAGTGCCGTAGAGTTTGGTGATGCCGATGGCTTGCAGCAGCGGGACGTCCGCAGAGGTGCGTGGCGCGGAGATCGGATTCAACATTACGACTGCTGCCTTCACGCGCACGGCCGCGCCCAGGACGGCCGTAATTTCCCCGGCGGCGTTCGCAAAACTGACAAGCTAATAGTGTGCCAAATCCGGCGGCAGTAGAAGCCATGAATTCGCGGCAGCTACTGCCTAAAGCCCCGGCAACGGAGTGGGCGCCGCAAAAAGACAAGCGCGCGCAACTCGATAAGGCGCGCCGCCGCAATTCATCCACAGGCCGGCAAGGACCTTGGCGACCGCCTTACATGGGTTTTCGCGGATTGGCTCCGATCCATCGGCCGTGCTGGTGCCTGCCATTTAGGCACTCAACTGCCGCGATAGGTCGCGTAGCTCCACGGCGTCACCACCAGCGGCACGTGATAGCGGCCCTCCGGTTCGGCCACCGAAAACCGGATGGGAATGACGTCGAGAAACGGCGGGTCGGCGCGCGGCGCGAGGCGGGCGGCAAAATAGCGCGCGGCGGCGAAGCGCAATTCGTAAGTGCCGATCGGCACCGGGCGGCCCTCGATCAGCGGCTTTTCGGTGCGTCCGTCCTTGTTGGTCGTGGCGCGTAGCAGCATGCGGCCGCCGCCGGCGTCGAATAGCTCCCACAGCTCAAAATCGATGCCGGCTCCCGGCATGCCGCCGTGCACGTCCAGCACATGCGTCGAAAGATGACCGCTGACCTTGAGCCGGTCGTTGGCGCTCACTTTCTGGTCGAGCCGCAGCGCGGTGATGCGGAAGATTTCGCCCAGCGCGGCTTCTTGCTCGTCACTCCTGCCATGGGCGAGGCGGCGCTCGAACTGGCGCAGGATCGAATCCTTGGTGTGCCGCCGCACGCAGACGATGAACGGAAGGCCGAATTTCTCCTTGTAGGCATCGTTGAGCCTGTGGAAGCGGGCAAACTCCTCTTCGCTCATGCGATCGAGCCCGACGCTCGCCTGCTCGTTGGTCGAATCCGCCGTCAGCGTGCCGGCGCGCGCCGCCTTGCCGGCGAGATCGGGATGGGCGCGGATGAGTGTAAGGCGCGTATCGGACGGTGCCTCGCGTACCGCGGCGATCATCGCCTCGTGCAGTGCCGCGAGCGTGGCAAACGGCCGCCGCGTGGCAACCGTCTCCGCCACCCAGGGTGAGTGCTCGTAGATGTCGCCGAGCGCCGCGGTGAAATCTTGGGCGGTGGCCGCGTTAAGCGCGTCGAGCGTAATGCTTGTCATTGCCCCGGCGCGCCGGCTGCGATCCACGCCGCCAGCACCTGCCGCTCGTCGGGTGTAATCTCCGTGACGTTGCCCGGCGGCATGGCGTGCGAGCGCACGGCGTTGATGGCGATCATCCTGGCGTGCAGCTTGATCTGCGCCGGATCGTCGAGCAACACGCCCTTCGGCGCGGCGGCAATGCCCGTCCACACCGGCTCGGTGGTGTGGCACATGCTGCAACGGGACATGATGATGTCCTGCACGTCGGCGAATTTCGGCGTCGCCGGCAATGCGCCGGTTTTCGTGCCGGAGGGGCCGGCGGCGGACAGCCAGGCCACCGCCGCCATGCCGGCCGCGGCGACGCCCCAGGTCCACCACGGGCTGCCCTTGCCCTCGTGCCGCGAATTGAAGAAGTGCCGGATCACCGGGCCGATCAGCAGCACGATGGCCACGATGAGCCAGTTGTAGCGGGTGGCGAAGAACAGCGGGTAATGGTTGCTCAGCATCAGGAAGACGACGGGGAGGGTGAGATAGTTGTTATGCACCGAGCGCTGCTTGCCGATCGCGCCCCACATCGGGTCGGGCTGCTTGCCGGCGACCAGCGCCTCCACCGTCTTGCGCTGGTAAGGGATGATGATGACGAAAACGTTCGCCACCATGATCGTGCCGATCAGCGCGCCGATCTGGGTGAATGCGCCACGGCCGCTGAACACATGGGTGAACGCATAGGTGAGGGCGACGAGAAAGACATAGCCGACCAGCGCCAGCGCCGCCTCGTGCTTGCCGAGCGGCGAGCGGCACAGCACTTCATAGGCGATCCACGCGGCGGCGAGACTGAGGAAGGCGACGATCGCGGCCTGCGCCTCGCTCATGTCGAGCACGGATTTATCGATCAGGAAGAGGTCGGCGTTGAGATAATAGACCAGCACCAGCAGCGCGAAGCCGGAGAGCCATGTCGTATAGGCTTCCCATTTGAACCAGGTGAGTTCGTCCGGCATCCTGGCCGGCGCCACCATGAACTTGATCATCTGGTAGAAGCCGCCGCCGTGCACCTGCCAGGCGTCGCCCTTGACGCCCGGCGGCAGGTTGTCGCGCGCCTTCAGGCTGAGATCGAGATGGATGAAATAAAATGACGAGCCGATCCAGGCGATGCCGGCGATCACATGCAGCCAGCGCAGGATGGCGCTCAGCCATTCCGTGAGAACGAGCCCCAAAGCCTAGTGACCCCGTTAAACCGCCGGTTCCGTCAGCATGACAGACGGATGACTTTTTTCAAGCACGCCCGGAATTCGAATTTGCCGGAATTCGACAAAGACGGCGAAATCGGTAAATACTGAACGAACCCGGAAAATTATTGGTGCCGCTGTTCGGATGCCCCGCGCGGGCGAATTCCAGCCAGTGGAGAACACCATGATCGACCAGGAAGTGTTGGACAGCCAGATCAAGACGAATCCCTTTCCGTTCCCGAGCGAAGGCGACATCACGCTCGCGGTGCGCAGCGCCAACTACACATTGGGACCGGTGATGCTGCACCTTGCCATGAAGCCCGGCGCAGTGATCCCGTCGCATCTGCACAAGAACGTCGCCGAAGTGCTCTACATCGTGGATGGCGATTTCATCAACGAAGGCAAAAGCTACACGGCCGGCACAACGCTGCACATCAAGGCCGGCATGCCGCACGGTCCGCACAGCACCAAAGGGGGCTGCAAGCTGCTCGTGCTCTGGACCGAGCGGACGACGCACGAAGCCGCCGATCTCAGCGACTTCATTGTCGCAACCAAAGCCTCGGCGGTATAGAGCGCTCGCTGTTGCCCTGGTCTTAGCTGTTCAGGTGTGAACCTGCCGCCGCCAAGAGGCGGGTGAGATGCCTGCGAGTTTGCTGAAGACGCGGGTAAAGTGGCTCTGGTCGGCAAAGCCGCAGGCAAGCGCAATGTCCGTCAACGGTGCGTCGGTGTCGCGCAACTTTTCCTGCGCCCGTTCCACGCGTAATCGTAACAGCCATTGATGCGGGGTCGTGCCCATCGATTTGCGAAAGGCGCGGGCGAAATGGCTGGCCGACAGGCCGCATGCGCGTGCGAGCGACAATGCGGAGACGTCACCGTCGAGATTGGCTTCGATGACCTCCAAAGCGCGCCTCTTTTGCCATGGCGCCAGACCGCCTTGCGCGGCACGCTGTTCGCTTTTCATTCCACCGTAGGCGCTGGCCACGTGCAGGCCGATCGCCAGCGTGACATGCTCGACAAATAGCCGGTTGGCCTGTTCGGGATGCTCGAAAGCCGGCAGAAGAGATTGCGTCAGCCCGCGCATGGTCCGGTCGTCATGGCCCACACCCGGCCGATAGCTCAATTCATTGACGTGCGCGGCTTGCGCATCGTCGGCAATGGCGTTCAGCCCGGACCGCGGCAGATAAAAATGCACAGAATGAAATGGGTTGTTGATATGGAAGACTGGGTCGCGCCTGATATCGTAGACGTTCGTGTCGCCGGCGCGCAGCGACGTGACTTTTGCCTGGCGGCCGTCTTCCCAGTATTCGTGGCGCGGATAGTCGCGCAACTGCACCGCGACGATGAAAGCGTCTTCTCGCGTGAGCGAAGATGAAAGTTCGTGCGTGGGCGCGTCGCACTTGATTTCGGTAACCGCCATCAAGCCGCGCCGCAAAGTATGGCAAACGAACGACTTTGCCTGGGCATGCAAGCGCTGCCCAAATTCCTCGCCATAGCAACCGCTTTTCGGCACTGCGTCCTCCTGCTGTATCGCCTTTCAATCAGCGTGGAGTCACGTGCAATGTGCCGCCGGTCGCGGCAGCTAACGGCATCCTCCTAGGATCATTGCGCCAGCAGTTCAACCGGCCGTGTCTGAGACTATCGTCTCAATGTGGACGCAAGTCAAAAGCGCGTGAATGTGTGTGCAGTTCGACAAAAGTCGAAGCGAAAACTGCCGATTTCACGCGATACCTTCTCCCACTCAAAGCGCGGCGACCGCGGAGACTTCGACCAGCAGCGGCTCCTGCACCAGACGGTCGATCATCAGCAGTGTGTTGGGCGGATAGGCGCCGTTGGCGAACATCTTGGGAAATTCGCGCAGGCGATAGGCCATGAAATTCGGGATGTCCTGCGAGTGCACAAGATAGGTCGTGAATTCGACGACATTGGCCCAGCCGGCGCCCTGCGATTTGAGCGCCGCCTCGATGTTGGCGAAGGTCTGCACGCACTGGGCGTCGAAGTCCCCGGCGAGTTTGCCGCCTTTGTCGACGCCGACCTGGCCGGCGATGAAGAGGAACTCCGAGGCCTTGACGCGGGTTATCTGCGAATATTGTCCGAGCGGCTTGCCAAGGGAATCGGGGTTGAGAATTTTGATGTCGGCCATGGTGGATTTTCCTGAAGTGGTCGTGCGGGATGCGCGCGGGGGCGCGTGACCGGAATCCATACTCCGCGGCGCTGCCCTAGGCTATGATGGCGCCGGCGACGAGGCATCCGGGAGGCCGCAGGCCATGAATTCGATCCCCATCGATTGGGCCAGTGTGAACTGGCTTTATGTCGCGCTTCTGGCGGTCTTTGTCTTTCTCACCAGCCTCATCGGC
>DATJYA010000175.1:0-6287 GCA_035499835.1 Pseudolabrys sp. | reverse complement strand
GCCGACGGCGAGCCGGTCACCGGCGTCGACGATCTCATCCGCCTGCTCAATGCCGAGCGTATCGGCAAGAGCATCGCCATCGACGTGCTGCGCCGTGGCGCGCTGAAAAGCTTCGACGTCCGGCCGCTGGAGCGGCCGGCCATCAAGGCGGCTTGACGATTTGTTGAGCCGGGCGGCGATGGTTTCTAGGCTGAGGCAACGCGGAGGGTGGCCCATGACCAGGCTCACTTTGCTTGCGACGATTGCCGGGCTTACGCTCGTCGCCATGCCCGGACGCGTCAGCGCGTTTACCGCCGGTTTCTCCTGGGCCGGCATTCCGGCCTGCGAGAAGATTTCTCCCGCCTTTACATTATCCGCCGTGCCGGCAGGCACCACGCGCCTGCGTTTCAATATGACCGATCTCGATGTACCGGGCTTCCACCACGGCGGCTCGACCGTCGCCTACAGCGGTGACACGGTGAAGCAGGGCGCCATCGGCTATATCGGCCCGTGCCCGCCGGGCGGGCAGCGCCATCGCTATCGCTGGACGATCGAAGCACTCGACGGTGCCGGCAAACTGCTCGGCACCGCGACCGCGACGCAGGCGTTCCCGCCCTGAGGCTTACTCTTTGTCGGTGTCGGTCTCGCCGCCCTGGTCCTTCGGCTCCGGCGCCATGATGACGTCAGAGCCGGTGCCCGCCGGCTTCGCGGGCTTCGCCGCCGCTTTCGCCCCCGTCGCCGGGCCGCGCGGGTCGTTGCGGTTGGCCATGCATTTCGAAATGAAGGCCTGCCGCTTGGCGCCGGTCAGCTTCTGATCGTCGGCGCCGAACTTGCAGGTTTCCATCTTCTGCTTGGCGGTGACCGCGGCGGCGGGATTGACGACCAGCAGCGGCAAGGCTGCGGCGACTGCTACGCTGCACAGAAGTTTCATGGCTTTCTTGACCACCCGGCGGTCTCCCTTGTTTGCGATTTAGCTCTTGTCACCGAGCAGGCGGCGTCCCCACCAGCCACGCTTGGGCGCGGCAGTCTCTTCGCCGCTCGTGCTGGAAACGACCGGCGTCGATTGCGGCGCGTTGGCCGGCGGTGACGGGGCCGCGGCGGCCCCGATCGGCGCCGGCTCGCGGATGGTCGAGCGCCGGCGCGGCGCTTCCGCTTCGGGCGCCGCAGCCGAAGGGGCCGGGCGCTCAAGGATCGGGGATTCCTGGTCGAAAGTCGGGCGCTCGTCGGCAAAGCGCGCTGGGGGACGATCGAGATCCTCGACCGCGTGCTGCAGGTTCGGTTCCGGCGGCGGCGCCTCGTTGATGTCGACCGCGTCGGCGGGGAAGGGCGCGTCATTGCCGGCAAATGGCGCCTCGCCATTGCGGCCGTGGCGATTGCGGCGTCCGCCGCGGCGGCCGCGCCGGCGCCGGCGCCGTCCGCCTTCGCGCGACTCCGCGCCTTCGCCGGCCATCGGCATCGACGGCTCGCCGTTCGCTTCGGCGGCAAAGCCTTCGTTTTCGCCGCTATCGTGATCTTCATGGGCGACGGCGTGTTCAGCGACGGTATCGTGCGTGAACGGGCCGCTCTCGCGCGGCTCGCCGCCGCGGCCGCGCCCGCGTCCGCCGCGCCGGCGCCGGCGGCGCTGGCCGCCCTCGCGCTCGTCGCCGCCGTTCTCCTGGCGATGGCCGTTGCCGAACGGCTGTTCGGTCATCGCCTCGGTCGCCTCCAGGCCAAACGCTTCGGGCTCGGTTTGCGCTTCCGCCGCGATGTCGCGCTCGGCTTCTTCCGCTTCGGCGATGTCCTCTTCTTCCTCCTCGACCGGCGCGGCCAGTTCCGGCTGCGCCGCGGCAATGGCCTTGGCCGCGTCCGGCGTATGCACCTGCTCGCCGCGGTCGATGACGTAGGATTGCGAACCGGTGACCGTCGGATCGGCCGAAACGGTGATGGTGATGCGGAAGCGCTCTTCCAGCGCGCGCAGATGCGCGCGCTTGTGATTGAGCACGTAAAGCGCAACCTCGGCGCGGGTGCGCACGAGAAGATTATGCGTCGCGCCTTTGATCCGCATTTCCTCGATGGCGCGCAACAGTTGCAGCGCCACCGACGACACCGAGCGCACGTGACCGGAGCCGCCGCAGACCGGGCACTTTTCCGTCGAGCTCTCCAGCACCGAGGTGCGGATGCGCTGGCGCGACATTTCCATGAGGCCGAAATGCGAGATGCGGCCGACCTGGATGCGGGCGCGGTCGTGCTTGAGCGCTTCCTTGAGCCGGCGCTCCACGGTGCGGTTGTTGCGGCCCTCGTCCATGTCGATGAAGTCGATGACGATCAGCCCGGCAAGATCGCGCAGGCGCAACTGGCGGGCGACTTCCTCCGCCGCCTCGATGTTGGTCTTGAGCGCGGTATCCTCGATATGGTGCTCGCGCGTGGCGCGGCCGGAGTTCACGTCGATGGCGACCAGGGCTTCGGCCTGGTTGATGACGATGTAGCCGCCCGAGCGCAACTGCACCACGGGCGAGAACATGGCGTCGAGCTGGCTCTCCACGCCATAGCGGGTGAAGATCGGCTGGCTGTCGCGGTAGAGCTTCACATGCCTGGCATGGCCAGGCATGAGCATGCGCATGAATTCCTTGGCGTCGCGGTAGGCCGCCTCGCCCGACACCACGATCTCGTCGATGTCCTTGTTGTAGAGATCGCGCAAGGAACGCCGCGTCAGCGAGCCTTCCTCGTAAACGAGCTTCGGCGCGGTCGACTGCAGCGTCAGGTCGCGCACCGTCTCCCACAGCCGCAGCAGATATTCGAAGTCGCGCTTGACCTCGGTCGTGGTGCGATTGGCGCCCGCGGTGCGCAGGATCACGCCCATGCCTTCCGGCACTTCCAGCTCCTGGGCGATCTCCTTCAATCGTCCGCGGTCCTCGGCGCTGGTGATCTTGCGGCTGATGCCACCGCCGCGCGCGGTGTTGGGCATCAGCACCGAGTAACGGCCGGCGAGCGAAAGATAGGTGGTGAGCGCCGCGCCTTTGGAGCCGCGCTCTTCCTTGACGACCTGAACCAGCATCACCTGCCGGCGCTTGATCACTTCCTGGATCTTGTACTGGCGGCGAAAGCGCGGCGCGCGCTCCTGCGCTTCTTCCAGCGCGTCGGCGCCGCCGACGGATTCGACCGCTTCCTCCTCGGTCGCCTCGTCGCCATTGCCGTTCTCGGCCGCGGCTTCGCCGTGGCCGGCCTCGGCGGGCTCGCCGGTTTCGCCTTGTCCTTCGTCGGCGGCGAGGGGGTCGGCGGCGTCGGCTTCGGCCTCATGTTCGGACGCCTCGGCTCTGACGGCGGCTTCCGCCTCCTCGGCGAGGTGCGCGGCCGGCAGTTCGACGTCGCCCATCGGGCTTTCGTAAGCCTCGCGTGCTTCATTCGGCGCGTCGGCGCCGGCATCGGCCGGGGCAGGCGCTGCTTCGGCGGCCGCCTCAGGCAACTGATCCGGCGGCACCTCGCCCGGCAGGGGCGGGTTCGACTGAATTTCCGCAACCGTGCGGGCGGTTTCCTCGGCGGCGATCGCCTCGTCGCCGAGCGGCTCGCTGCGCCGCGTCTCGCTATGGCGCTCGGCGCCGCGGTGGCGATGGCGCCGGCCGCGCCCGCGGGCGCGATGGTCGGCGTCGGCATCGGCAGCCTTCTGCGCACGCTCTTCCTCGGCGAGCAGGGCCTGCCGATCGGCGACCGGAATTTGATAGTAATCCGGGTGAATTTCCGAAAAGGCCAGGAAACCGTGGCGATTGCCGCCGTAATCGACAAACGCCGCCTGCAGCGACGGCTCAACCCTAGTGACTTTGGCGAGGTAGATGTTACCGCGAAGCTGCTTGCGGTTGGCGCTCTCGAAGTCGAATTCCTCGACGCGGTTGCCGCGCAGGACCACGACCCGGGTCTCCTCCGGGTGGGTCGCGTCGATCAGCATTTTGTTGGGCATAGTCAAATCTCACTGGGGCAGGCGCAATGGCGCGCAGACGCGCGGTTGACGGCGCAAGGCGCAAGCCTGCCGGATTGTGGTTGAAAGGAAGGGACGCGTGTTCACGCGTTGGCGCGCAAAAGTGCAACGCATGGTCCACAAGAAGTGCCGCCGCGATTGCTTCGCGACTGCGGTGAACCTTGATGTGCCGTTGCTGCATTTGCAGCATGAATATGCGACCCGTGGCGCTACGGCCGCGCCGATAGAAGCGCCGCCGAGGTTTCTCGTCGCTTACGGTCAGGTTACGAGCGGCCAACGAAGCCGCGCGCTGATCCGGATGTCCTTCACAAGGGATTCGGCTCGCTCCGCCGTCCGGTCGCGAACCTCCTCAAGGGGGCGATCCTGGATGGCGGGCCGGGGCCCGAACGCGGCACAACCGGAACTTAAACCGTCAGCGCCCCCTACATACGGGGGGATTCCGGCAATGGCAAGGGAAGGGTGCCGAGAGGCCACACCGCAATCGTTAAACGCCTGAATTGGTCAAGTTCCGTTAACCGATGCGCCGCTAATGGAGTAAAATTGTCCCAAAGGGACTGGATTCGTGACAGCACGCGCGCTTGCAATCGCCGGACTTGCGGCGGCGGCCATGCTTGGCCGACCGGCGCTCGCGGCTGAGCCCACGCAAGCCGCGGCCAAGGCCGACGCCTTTCCGGTCGCCACCGATGTTCGCCTCGGCGGCGATGACAAGCAGACGAGGCTGATCGTCGATTTCGACCGCAAGGTCGACCTGGCCGCCTTTACGCTCGCCGATCCCTACCGCGTGGTCATCGACCTGCCGCAGGTCGTCTTCAGGCTGCCGCCGAAAGCCGGCGAGCAGGGCCGCGGGCTGGTGAAGGCCTTCCGCTACGGCCTGATCATGCAAGGCGGCTCGCGCATGGTGCTCGATACCAAGGGCCCGGTGCATGTGGACAAGGCCTTTGCCCTCGCCCCTGCCGACGGCCAGCCGGCGCGGCTGGTGGTCGACCTGAGCGCCACCGACCGCGACAGCTTCGTGCGCGCCGTCTCGCTGGAAAACCACGCGGCGCGCAGCCCCGCGAGCCGGCAGGCCGAGGCGACACCCAGTGACAGCGGCGACCCGCGTCCGCTCATTGTTATCGATCCCGGCCACGGCGGCATCGACAGCGGCACCAAATCGTCGAGCGGGCAGGACGAAAAGGATATCGTGCTCGCCTTCGGCCTGCTGCTGCGCGACAAGCTGGAGAAAAGCGGCAAATACCGCGTCGCCATGACGCGCAGCGACGACACCTTCGTGCCGCTGAACGAGCGCGTGCGCTTTGCCCGCTCGCGCAAGGCCGCGCTGTTTGTCTCCATCCACGCCGACTCGGTGCCGCGCAGCGAGGGGCTGGCGACGGGCGCCTCGGTCTATACGCTGTCCGACCGCGCTTCCGATGCCGAAGCGGCTTCGCTCGCCGACCAGGAAAACAAATCCGACGTTATCGCCGGCGTCGATCTTTCGGCCGAACCCGACGATGTCGCCAATATCCTCATCGACCTCGCCCAGCGCGAAACCAAGGTCTTCTCGACGCAATTCGCGCGCACGCTGGTGGGCGAGCTCAAGCCGACGACCAAGCTGCACGTGCATCCGCTGAAATCGGCGGGCTTCATCGTACTCAAGGCGCCCGACGTGCCCTCGGTGCTGGTCGAGCTTGGCTACATGTCGACCAAGGACGACCTGTCGCATCTGATGTCGCCGGCCTGGCGCACGCATACCGCGGATTCGCTGGTGCAGGCGGTCAACACGTTTTTCGCCCCGAGGCTTGCCGGGGCGGGCGCAATACGAGGGGCCGATTGATGCGCTATCGGCCTCAGTTTCAACATAAAACCGGACGATTGCTGCGGTTTACCACGGTGGCGGATGGCGGCAAAAACGCCGGCGGGGTCGGTGGTCCGGTGGTGCAAAACCTGTCATTTTTGTGGGCCATGCTGACGGCAACAGGCCGGCGCGGGACCGGCGTCAGGGTGCTTCGCGCATGCGACTGATGATGCGCTTCTTCGGGTTGCTGTTCGCGGCGGGCACCATCCTGTTCGTGGTCGGGGTCGCGGCGACCGCGGGCCTGTTGTGGCATTTCTCCAAGGACCTGCCCGACTACTCGCAATTGCAGGACTACGAGCCGCCGGTGATGACGCGGGTGCATGCGTCCGACGGCTCGCTGCTTGCCGAATACGCCAAGGAGCGGCGGCTCTATATTCCGATCCAGGCGGTGCCGAAACTGGTGATCAGCGCCTTCCTCGCCGCCGAGGACAAGAACTTCTACGAGCATGGCGGCATCGATTTCACCGGCGTCGCCCGCGCCGCGTTCAATTATATCGAGAATTACGGCTCCAGCCGCCGCCCGCA
>DATJYA010000174.1:0-10992 GCA_035499835.1 Pseudolabrys sp. | reverse complement strand
TATCGGCTCGACGGCCGGCCTGCGGCCGCGGCCCGGCCTTTCCGCCTACAACGCCACCAAAGGCGCCGTGCATAATCTCACCAAGACGCTCGCCGTCGAGCTTGCCCCCGACAAGATCCGCGTCTGCGCCATCGCGCCGGTCGCAACCGACACGCCACTGTTGCCGACCTTCCTCGGGCCGGCGCCGGGCATGCGCGAGAAGTTCATTGCCACGGTGCCGCTGGGGCGGCTGGCGACGGCGCAGGACATCGCCGACGCCGCGCTGTTTTTGGCCTCGGACGAAGCCAAGTTCCTGACCGGCAATATCATGGAGGTGGATGGGGGCCGCTGCGTCTAAGGCGTCTCCCGGAGCGCTTTAAGGCCTGTTTAACCAGCGAATGCATTGAAAAATCGTCATTTTTTGCTTTTCGCCCGCGCTGGCGATTGCTAAATTCGACGCCATGTTTGGACGCAAGAAAGCCGATCCGGGGCCGCCGCCACCCGAGGCGCCGAGGCCGCTGAAAGAGGCGGTGCGCGAGGCGCGCATCGAGGCGGCGGAGCGCTCCGGCGTCGTCGTCGACCTGCGCGACGCCGAGGTTGCCCGCCTCGAATTGCTCAACGAGGCGCTCGATCCGGTGTTTGCCGACATTCCAACCGAGGTCGATCTGTTCGACCGCGGCATCAGTCATGGCGACACGCCGCGGCTGTGGATCGACGTCATCGCGCATGTGGAGATGGGCCGCGACAAGCGGCAGTATCGGTTTGTGCAGGACACGCGCTACGGCCGCGCGGTGCTTGCCGAATCGTATCAGGTGCCGGAAATCGCGCATGCGGTGACGCGCTACGTGGCGCGGCGGATGGTCGAGCGCGAACGCGCGCTCGCAAGTGACGTGCCGCGCGGCCTCGGCGTGCCGGAACGGATCACGCAAGCGGAAAAGCGGCGGCGCTTTTTCCGCGGATTGCGCACCTTCATCCTCGGGCTGATCGTCGGCGTCACCGCGCTGTTCCTGCTGGCGATGTATTACGCCTCGCACTAGCCGGCTAATTTGATCCGCTTCAACTCGACGACGTCGCCGGCTGGGCCGATGCCGCGCGAGATCATTTCGCACGTCCAGGCGCCAACTGCTCCCCCAATGCGATAGATATTATAAGCGGCGTCAGCCTTGCCTTTGCCCGGCGCCGACGACGCCGAAGGCACGCCGACTGCCGCCACCCGCGCACCATCCGGGCCCTGCAGCCAGTTGAGCATACGCAGATGGTCATGGCCGTGGATCAAAAGCTCGGCGCCGTGCGCGGCGATCACGCGCATGAACTCGTCGGCGTCGGTCAGCCGCTTGCGCCACGAGGATTCGCTCATCGGCGGATGGTGGATCATGACTACGCGGAACAGGCGCTCCTGTTTCAGTTGATCGAGCGTGGTGGCAAGCCGTGCGAGCTGGTCGGCGCCGAGCCGGCCGCTGGCGAAAAACAGTTCGGTCGACAAGCCGCTGCAAAGCCCGATCAGCGCGACCGGCCCGCGCCGGCGCACATAGGGAAAGCTTTCGCCGGCATCGCCGCGCATGTGCACTCCCCAGGCTTGCTGAGCCAACTCCGCGGCGCCGAGGACATAGATGTCGTGATTACCGGGGACGACGCTCACATCCGTGGCCATGCCCAGGCTGGCGAGCCAGTCGCGGCCGCGAGTAAATTCGAACGGCAGCGAAACATTGGCGATGTCGCCGGACATCACGAT
The DNA here is from genome assembly GCA_035499835.1 of Pseudolabrys sp. Lineage (GTDB taxonomy): Bacteria > Pseudomonadota > Alphaproteobacteria > Rhizobiales > Xanthobacteraceae > Pseudolabrys. The sequence continues at coordinate 9,281 of DATJYA010000174.1, read as the reverse complement.
GTGGTCCGGCTTTTGCGCCAACATGTCGGCGGTGATCTTCGTCAGCACCTCGGGGCGGTGGATAAATTGCCGGCTGCGCAGCCAGTTTACGTAGCCGGCAAACTGCTTGAACCGCAGGCGTGCGAAATTCGGTACGGGCAACGGCGCCAGATGCGAATCGGACAGATGGGCGAGGGCGAACATCGCGCCGGGAGTAGCGGCTCACGAACTCCCGATCAATATGCCGGCGATAAACACCAAGACGCCGCCGACCACCACCTGGAAGGCTGCCTGCAGGAACGGCGTGTCCATATAGCGGGTGCGGATCAGGGAAATGGCCACCAGTTCGACCGCGACAACACAGATGGAGACGATGGTGGCGGCGAGGAAATGCGGGATCAGATAAGGCAAGGTATGGCCGAGACCGCCGAGCGCGGTCATGCCCCCGGTCACCGAGCCGCGCAGCCACGGCGAGCCGCGGCCGGTGAGCGAGCCGTCGTCGGAGAGCGCTTCGGCGAAGGCCATGGAAATCCCGGCGCCGACCGAAGCGGCCATGCCGACCAGGAACGTCGCCCAGGTGTTGTGGGTGGCGAAGGCGGCGGCGAACAGCGGCGCCAAAGTCGAGACGGAGCCGTCCATCAGGCCGGCAAGCCCGGGCTGTACATATTGCAGCACGAACATGCGGTGGGCGGTTTCGTCTTCCTTTTCGCGCGCGCCTCTGGTGAGGATCGTTTCTGCAAGCTTGTGCGCAAGCGATTCGTGGCCGGCTTCCGCCTCGGCAAGCTCGATCAGCAGCTTGTGCACGTTGACGTCGCGCGTGTTCTCGGCGGCTTTGCGATAGAAGCGTTCCGCCTGGTACTCCATCTCTTCGGCAAACTTGCGCGCGGCGTCGAGCCCGAGAGGCCGCATCAGCCACGGCGTCGATTTCGGCTGCAGGAAGCCTCTGACGTCCTGCCGGCGGATCAGCGGCAGATATTCGCCGAACTTCTTGCGATAAAGTTCGAACAGCATGGTGCGATGATGCACCTCTTCCTCGGCCATCTCGTCGAATACCTTGGCGGACGAGGGAAACTGCTCGCGCAAGCCTTCGGCAAAGCCGCGGTAGATGCGGCTGTCCTCCTCCTCATTGGTGATGGCGAGCGCCAGCACTTCCTGTTCGGTCAGGTCGGAAAATCGCTTCAAGGGGGCCTCGTGGTTGCGGGGGAGACGAAGTCCTTTTTAGAACTTTTCTAAAGAATGGAGCGCCTATAAATAACTGCTTTCCACGAAAAAACCAGTAACCGACTGCTCACCGGCCCATGCCAGACAAGCTCATGTCGCTGCAACGCATCCGCCGCGCGCTGGAGCCGGTCATCCGTCCCATCGTGCATTTCTACTGGCGCTGGTCGCGCGGGACGACGCTCGGTGCCCGCGCCATGGTGATCGACGGCACCGGGCGGGTGCTGCTGATCAAGCATTCCTACGTCGACGGCTGGCATTTCCCCGGCGGCGGCGTTGAGTCCGGCGAGACCATGCTCACGGCGCTGGCGCGCGAATTGGCCGAGGAGGCCAATATCAAGCTGACCGGGCAGCCGCGGCTGCACGGCGTGTTCTTCAACAAGCGGGTGTCGCGCCGCGACCATATCGGCTTCTACATCGTGCGCGACTTCATTCAGGATGGGCTCCCCGTGCCCAATCGCGAAATCATCGCGCATGGCTTTTTCGCCCACGATGCCTTGCCGGAAGATACGAGCCGCGGCACCCGCGCGCGCATCGCCGAAGTGTTCGACGGCGTGGCGGTGAGTGAACTGTGGTGAATAGAGTCCGTTTGCGTGCCTGATGACGGTTTGACCTCGATCAATGCGCCTGGCGCGGGTCGCGTTTACGAGAAAAATACGGCGACTGCCACGTCGCAGATGGGGGCGAAACGAAAGGGGCATTGTCATGCACAAGCGCACAGGCCTCGTTATCGCTAGTGCGGTCGTCGTCGCAATCGGCGCCGCTGCAACTCAAGGCCATGCCCAGCCCTATGGTCCGGGCATGATGGGCGGCTATGGCTCGGGCTATGGCATGATGGGTGGCTATGGCCCCGGCTGGCAGGGCGGCGGTTACGGCCCCGGCATGATGGGATGGGGCAGCGGCTACGGCCCCGGCTGGATGATGCGTGGCGGCTACGGGCCTGGGCCCGGCATGATGTATGGCTACGGTGCAGGCAATGAGGGCGACCTCAATCTGACCGCCGATCAGGTCAAGGCCTATCTGCAGCAGATGATCCGCAACCCGAATTTGACCGTCGGCGACGTCAAGGAAAAGGACGCCGACACCATCGTCGCCGAGGTCGTTACCAAGCAGGGCAGTTCGCTGGTGCAGCGCCTCGACTTCAACCGCCACAACGGCTTCGTGCAACCGGAGCGGTAATCATGGGCTACGGATATGGACCCGGCTGGGGGATGGGCGGTTGGGGTGGCTACGGCTGGGGCTTCGGATTGATGCATGCTGCCGTGTCGGTGACCGTTATTGTCGCCGTCGTCTTTCTCGTGATCTGGGCGGTCCGTTCGCTCGCCGGCGGCCCGCATCACGGGCCGCATCCGCGGCGCTCGGCCGGCCTCGACGTGCTCGAAGAGCGTTACGCGCGCGGCGAGATTGGCCGCGACGAATATCTGCAGAAGCGCGGCGATCTCCTCGGCGAGGCGAGCAGCCGTTAGGCGCCGAACCGCCCGCGGTCATGGGGGGCAGCGAAGTCGAGTTGCGGCCCGACCGGAACGATTCCGGTCGGGTTGACCTGCCGCTGGCTGAAATAATAGTGCCGCTTGATCTGCTCGAGGCTCACCGTCTCGGCGACGCCTCCCTGCTGGTAGAGGTCGCGCGTGTAGTTCGACAGGTTGGGATATTCGTAGATGTGCCGCCAGTTGCACTTGAAGTGCGAATAATAGACGGCATCGAAGCGGATCAGCGTGGTGAAGAAACGCCAGTCGGCTTCGGTGACGACATCGCCGGCGAGATAGCGCCGCTGCGACAATAGCTGTTCCATCTCGTCGAGCGTATCGAATAGCCCGCGAAACGCCTTCTCGTAGGCCGCCTGTGACGTGGCGAAGCCGGCGCGGTAAACGCCATTGTTGACGTTGGAATAGATCCTGTCGTTGAGCCGGTCGATCTCGGCGCGCAAGCGTTCCGGATAATAATCGGTGTGCACGTTGGTGAAGGCATCGAACGCCGAATTGAGCATGCGGATGATTTCCGGCGACTCGTTGTTGACGATTGTCTTGCGCTTTTTGTCCCACAGTACCGGCACGCTGACGCGGCCCGAATATTTCGGATCGGCGAGCAGATAGATTTCCGACAGCTTGCTCTTGCCGTTCACTGCATCGCCGGACGAGCCCTCGTCGGTGTTGAAGGTCCAACCGTCTTTCAGCATGTCGGGCGAGACCGTGGACATGGAGATGACGTTCTCCAGGCCCTTCAGCTTGCGGAAAATGACGGTGCGGTGCGCCCAGGGGCAGGCGAGCGAAACATAGAGGTGGTAACGGCCGGCCTCGGCCGTGAAACCGGCGTCGCCGGAAGGCCCGGCGCTGCCGTCGGGCGTGACCCAATGGCGGAAACGGGTGGTCGGCCGGATGAATTCGCCGTCCTTGGTGCGCGAAACGTCTTGCTGCCACACGCCGTCGACCAGAAGTCCCATAACGAATTTCCCGCTTTGTTCGGACCAGGAACTGGGCCTGAATTTGCCTGAAATCAATGACGTTCACCAAATCGTCATGGCCGGGCTTGTCGCGGCCATCCACGTCTTTTATGCCGTTGGCGCGCTAAAGTCGTGGATGCCCGGCACAAGGCCGGACATGACGTCGGGGATATGAGCGAGCTTTCACTGACAATCCTGCCGGAGACGCCGGACGACGCGCAGGCAATCGATCGTCTGCACGAGCGCACCTTCGGCCCCGGCCGCTATGCGCGCAGCGCCTTTCGCATCCGCGAGGGCAGGGGGCACACGCTGGCGCTATCGTTTACCGCGCGTATCGGCACGCTGCTCGTCGGTTCAGTGCGGCTGACGGCGGTGTGCATCGGCAACACGCCAGCGCTGCTGCTCGGCCCGCTCACCGTCGAGCCGCCGTTCCGCTCCCGCGGCATCGGCACTGCCCTGGTCAAGCGCGCGCTGAAGGACGCCAAGGCCAAGGGCCACAGGCTTGTGGTGCTGGTCGGTGACGAGCCAATCTACGCCAGCAGCGGCTTCAAAACGATTCCCAAAGGTCAGGTGAAGATGCCGGGCCCCGTCGATCCGGCGCGACTGCTGGTGGCCGAACTCGTGCCCGGTGCGTTCGCCGGCGCCGCAGGCACGATCCGCCCCGATTGGGACGCAAAGTAACAAACCGTTCGTCCCCGCGAAGGCGGGGACCCAGTTCTTATGGCCACATCACGCTGCAAAGGCCGGATTCCCGCTTCCGCGGGAACGAACGGAGTAAATTGCCGCGCTCGTGACATCGCTGGCGCTGACTATCTGCCCTCTCTGGCCCATGTCGCGGCGAGTGCGCCGATCAGCAGCAGCAGACCGATCAGCCCGGCGAAAATCGGCAGCACGCCGATGCCGCGCACCACGGACACGTCGCGCATCTTCAGCCCGATCCAGTCGTCGCCCTGGAACGAGGTCGAGGTGCGCACCGGCACCACGCGCGGCACGTCGAGGCCGTGACCCTGATCAAGCCGGCGCGAGTCGCCGCCCGTCGCATTGGCGATCGCGCGCAGCACGTCGGTCGACGAGGTAACCTCGGCAAATTCGCGCGGGTTGGCCGGCCCGACATTGGCGAGCGCGGTGAGCGTGCCGTCGGTCGCGCGCCAGAGGCCGAGCTCGTTGGCAGTGAGCTGCGTGCGCCACAGGCCGGGCTCGACCGGCTGCAGGTTGAGCGTGCGCGTCGCGCCGGTCGGCGAGGTGAGAGTCACCGCGCCCACCGTATCGGCCATGGTCTGCCGCTGTACGGTGACGTCGCGGCCGTGCACGATCAGGCGCAGCGCTTCTTCCTCGAGGTCCGGCTGCTTCATCAGCCAGTGCGACAGCCGGCGCAGCAGATCGAGATGCGGGCCGCCGCCTTCATAGCCGCGCGCCCACAGCCAGATGTGATCGGACAGCAGCAGCGCCACACGGCCCTCGCCTTCATGCGCCAGCACCAGCAACGCCTTGGCGTCGGGGCCCTGCATCACCGTCGTGCCGTTGTTGGGCTTGGTATTGACGAGCCGGAAGAAGCGGCTCCAGTGCGGCGGATCGCTTTCGGAACCTTCGAGGCCGCGGGTGACCGGGTGCTTCTTGCCCGCGTCAGTGAGGCGGGCGTGAAACGGTTGCTCGGTGACGTCGCCGATCGGTTCGGCGGGCAGGATCGCGTCGAGCGGCGTGCGCCAGATGCTGGTCGGGCTCGCGTAATCCGGACCCGCCGCAATCAGTACCGCGCCGCCGTCGCGCACATATTTGGTGATGTTGTCGAAATAGATCATCGGCAGCACGCCCTGGCGGGCGTAACGGTCGAAGATGATGAGCTGGAATTCCGAGATCTTCTGCTGGAACAGCTCGCGCGTCGGAAACGCGATCAGTGATAGTTCATTGATCGGCGTGCCGTCCTGCTTTTCCGGCGGCCGCAGAATGGTGAAATGCACGAGGTCGACGGAGGCGTCGGACTTGAGCAGGTTGCGCCAGGTGCGCTCGCCGGCATGCGGCTCGCCGGAGACGAGCAGCACGCGCAGCTTGTCGCGCACGCCATCGATGGTGATCACGGCGCGGTTGTTCACCTGCGTCAGTTCGCCGGGCAGCGGCGCCGCCTCGATCTCGACGATGTTCTGCCCCTCGTGTGGGATCGGCACCACGACGTTGTTGGCGGCGCCGATATTGACGATGCGGCGGTCGAGCACGTCGCCGTCGCGGCGGATAATGACCTCGGCGGTGCCGGCCTGGGCGCCATGATCCTCGACGCGGAAGCCGATGGTCTGCGACTGGCCGACGATGCCGAAACGCGGCGTGGCAGTCAGCACCACGCGGCGGTCGATCTCGTTGGGGTGGCCGGTGATCAGCGCGTGCAGCGGCGCGGCAAAGCCGAGCGCAGCGGCTTCCGCCGGCACGTCATGCACCCGGCCGTCGGTGATCATGATGGCGCCGGCGACGCGGTCGGGCGGCACATCGGCAAGCGTCGACGACAATGCCGCGAACAGCTTGGTGCCGTCGTTTTCGCCGTCGGCTTGTCCCGCCTCGGCGACGCGGACCTCGAGGCCGGGGATGCGCTTGAGTTCGGCAACGAGAGCCGTGCGCGCCGCCTCGGTCTGGGCATTGCGGTCGCCGAAGTCCTGGCTCGGGCTCTTGTCGACGATGACGGCGGCGACCGAGGGGATCGGGTCGCGGTCCTCGCGGGTGAACGAGGGGTTGGCGAGCGCCAATACCATGAGCGCCAGCGCGATCGCGCGGGTCACGGCGCCGCGGCTGCGCGCCAAAAGCAGCAACGCCGAAATAACGACGGCGGCGGCAAACGCCGCCCAGACGACATAGGCGGGGACCAGCGGGGCAAAGGAGACGCCGAGGTTCATCGTCAGCAAACCATCGTTCGAACGTGTCCGGCACGCGAGTAATCAAGAATGACTTTGTCCCGCGTCAGAACCGTTAAATCGCCTTCGCGCGCGGTCGCGATGATAATGCGATCCGCCGGGTCGGCGGGCGGCGAGCCGGGCAGATTGCACGAGCCGGTCAGGATTTCGACAGTCAGTTGCGGCATCGCCGCCGCCATCTTCTCCGTCGTCTGGCGAAACCAGCTTGCTACCGGAACAGTCAGACCGATGCGGCTCTTGCGGACGAGATTGGCAACCTCCCACGCACTGATCGGCGAAACTTGGAGGCTGAAGCGGCCGAGCGCGGTTCGGGCCTCCGCAGCAATCTCCGTTCCGTTTGCGACCCAGAGCAGGGCGCAGGTGTCGAGCAGGAGGTCACTCATTGAGTAGCCGCCCCTCATCGGCGTTCCATTTGTCGCCGGTCGGCAGAGTCACGTCGACGCCGGACATGAATGTGACAGTGCCCGCCATGCAGCCCCAGGGATCCGCTTTCGGCGAAGCCGTCGAGAACGGCGTTTGGGTGGCGCGCTGGAAGGTGACCTTGCACCCCGTCAAATCAACGGCTTCGGTGCGCCACCCGAATTTCAGCCATGCCCGAGCGTGAGAATGGCCCGTCGCGTTGTTGCTCCACCAGGCCTCGTGCCGATACGCGCTTTTCGGCAGTTTGAATCCTAAGACACGCTCGATTTCCGTGAAGGTCATGCGATGCGCTGCCCCTCCGACGGAGGCGAGAAATTCGGGCAACGGCTCGTATTTGCTCATATTGAACCCCTATCGTTAGATAACGATAGTAAGTATGCATATGAAGTTACTATTGTCAATAGTAACTCCTATTGCCCCAGCCGCTCGAGCAGCGCCGGGATATGCACCTGGTCGGCTTTGTAGTTTCCGGTCATCGCGTACATGACGATGTTGACCCCGGCGCGGAAGGCCATTTCGCGCTGGCGCGGCTCGCCGGGCACCAGCGGTAGCATGGGTTGGCCGTCGGGCCGCATGGCCCAAGCGCCGGCAAGATCGTTGGAGGTGATCAGGATCGAGGAAACGCCGTCGCCGGCGCGCGCCGGGCGGCTCGGCGAATCCTCACTCTCCGGCGGCAGAGCCTCGACCCAGAGCTGGCCGGTGGTGAAGCGGCCGGGGAAGTCGTGCAGCAGGAAGAAGGTCTTGGTCAGTACGTGGTCGCGCGGCACCGGCTCGAGTTCGGGAATATCGAGCGAGGAAAGAATTCGACGCAGTTCCACCATGCCCGGTGCGCTCATCTCGCTGCGGCCGGGCGGCGCGTCGACCGCATCGCGGGTGTCGAACAGAACCGTGCCGCCGCGCTTCATATAGGCGTCGATGCGGTCGAGCGCCGTCTGCGACGGCTTGGGCGCGCCCGGCACCACCGGCCAATAGATCAGCGGGAAGAAGGCAAGCTCGTCGCGTGCGGGGTCGAGCCCGATCGGCTCGCCGGCCTCGAGCGCGGTGCGCTGCGCCAGGAACAGCGTCAGGCCCTGCAGACCGGCCTTGCTCACGGCGTCGACATCGGCGTCGCCGGTGACGATGTAGGCAAGATGCGTCTGCAGCGTCGCCTTCATGGCGAAATCGTCGGCCGTCGAAGGGGCTGGGCCTTGCGCATGCACCGGCAGGGGCGCCAGGGCGGCGGCCGCAAGCCCGATGCCGATGAGAATGGCGGCGGCGGCGCGCCGGCGAGGCAGCATGCTGAGGAAGCCGCCGGACAGCGAGATCACCACCAGCGCGTCAAGCACCAGCAGTCCGAGTGCGGCGAGGAACACCGGGCCGCGCAGGTCGAGCGGCTCGCCGTGCCGGTAGACGTCGAGGCGGGCATTGAGCGGCGCGACATCGAGCGGCGCCGGACGGTCGCTCGGCGACAGCGTGTTGACCGCGACCAGGCCTTCGGGAGGGCCATAGAAACCAGGCGGGTGATCGGCATCGGCACGGCCGGTGAAACTGCTCGGCACCGGCCGTGCGGTCGGCGGCGGCGTGGTGAAGGCGCCGAAGCCGTCGAGCACCCGCGTCGGCGGCAGCGCCGACTGCACCGCTCGCGCGCCGATTGGCGCGGCAGCGCCGGCTTCGCTGTCGGTCGCGCCGGTCGCGTTCGCCAGCGCCACGATGCGCTTGAGCATTTCGACAAAGCTACCGGACAGCGGCAGGTTGGACCAGCGGGTGTCGCCGGTGACATGGAACAGCACCAGCAGGCCCTTGCCCCGGCGCTGGGCGGTGACCAGCGGGGTACCGTCGGCGAGCGTCGCCCAAGTGCGGTCGGACAGATCGGCGTCGGGCTCGGCGAGCACCTGACGGTTGACGGTAACGTCATTCGGCACGGCCATGGTGGCGAACGGGCCTTCGCGCGAGAATGCAGCCAGCGGCTGCGGCTTGTCCCAGCTCAGGCTGCCGCCGAGGATGCGGCCGCCGCGGCGCAGCCGCACCGGCACCAGGTCGTCGTTGCTGTCGCCGGCCAGATGCGGCCCGGCAAAGCGCACCAATACGCCGCCGTTGTCGATCCACTGGTTGAGCCGGTCGCGCGCTTCGCCGACGTTGCCGACATCAGCGAAGATCAGCATCGGCAGATGCTGATCGAAGAAGCGGTTCAGCGCGACCGCCGGCGCCACCGCTTCCGCGAGCCGCACGTCGGCGAACGGCGAGAGCGCGCGCTGCAGGTAATAATTGGCGCCGAGCAGCGGCTGCGAACGGTCGGCGTCGGAACCGGAGATCACGCCGACGGTGCGGCGGCGCCAGCGCTTGTCGAGCAG
>DATJYA010000173.1:0-7371 GCA_035499835.1 Pseudolabrys sp. | reverse complement strand
GCCCTGCCGTTGCATCACGTCGGGCCGATTGACGCCGGCGGCCGCGACCTTGACCAGGATCTCGCCGGCGCCGGGTTTGGGCACCGGGCGTTGTTCCGGCACCAGCATGTCCGGCCCGCCGGGCGCCTTGATGCCGATTGCCGTCATGTGTGCGGGCAGGGCGGTCATTGGTTCCTCAAACTTGCATTGGTGGTTGGCAGGCTCTTCGACGCGATTTGTTTAGGCAACGCTTGCCGATGTGACAACTCGCGCCGCAGCGACTAGATTTTCCGGCGTGGAGGGTCGCCATGCCGGCGATGGATGACGACGACAGGCCGAAGAAAAAGCTCGCGCACGAGGTCGGCCAGGATCTGAGCCTGCTTTCGGTCGAGGAACTCGCGGAGCGGGTGCGGCTTCTGCACGACGAGATCGGCCGCCTGGAGGCCGACATGGCGCAAAAGCGTGCCAAACGCACAGCCGCTGACCAGTTCTTCAAGCGCTGAGCCCCGGGCGAGCACTGCGAAAAAATCACGCATTGGCCGCAATTCGGTAAGGTGTCGTTAAGCTTTCTCGACCATTACTGTGATCGTCCATCTTCTTGGACATTGAGTGGCTCCTGTCCACTCTGTTTGACGCCTCCCTGTTATCACCTTCGAGCCGCCGGCAACGGCGGCTCCTTTTTTGTCCCGATTCGGGACAAAAGCAGCGGCTTATGATCGCCGCCGCCTTAAGCTTTCGCGGCAACTATGTCGCAAGTTTTCCCATTCGCCATCTGGACGGAAGCGAGCGGAAGCGCGATGCTCTCCGATACCACGAAGCGCGTAACAGCTTCGGGAACAGTGGTAAGGCGTAGCGTATGTCAGAAAATGTGCTCAGCGAGGCGCAGCCGGTGTCGTTTGGTGCACGGCTCGCCAATTCGCAGGCGTTTGCCAACCTCTTCCGCGACGGTATGGCGCTGGTGGAAGAAACGGCGACGTATCTCGACGGCCCCGGCCGGCAGGAATCGAAGAAGCTCGAGCGCGCCGCGGCGCTTGCCTACGCCACCGAAAGCATGCGGCTGACCACGCGGCTGATGCAGCTCGCCTCCTGGCTGCTGCTGCATCGCGCGGTGAAGGAAGGCGAGATGTCGCTGGCGCAAGCCAACAAGGAAAAAGGCAAGGTCAAGCTGGCGCCGACCGACAGCCATGATCGCCACAATGTCGAATTGCTTCCTGTCGCCTTGCAGGATCTAATCGCGCGTTCGCTCAAGCTGCAGGGCATGGTGCGCCGGCTTGACGCGACGATCCACAATCCGGTCGCTGTCGAGCAGCCGCTTGCCGTCAATCCGGTCGAGCGTCAGCTCGGGCTGCTCAAGGCCGCCTTCGGCGCCGAAAGCGCTTAACAACGCGTGCGCTCTGCTGAGCCGTCGTCCCCGCTAAAGCGGGGACCCAGTCATCACTGACATGCTGGGAATACTGGATCGCCCGCCTGCGCGGGCGATGACAGCAGAGGCTGTTATGCGCTCCGGAATCAAAAACCCCGCACTTGCGGGGTTTTTCGTCTCGAACGGCAAGACCGCCCTTATTTCTTTTCGGCCTTTTCATCCGTCTTCAGGAAGCCGGAGAACTTCTTCTGGAAGCGCGACAGGCGGCCGCCGCGGTCGATCAGTTGCTGCTGGCCACCAGTCCAGGCCGGGTGCGATTTCGGGTCGATGTCGAGATGCATGACATCGCCTTCCTTGCCCCAGGTGGTGCGGGTGGTGAATTCGGTACCGTCGGTCATCACCACCTTGATGGTGTGATAATCGGGGTGGATATCCTGCTTCATGGCTCGTTCCATAGGGGCGCGGTCGTTAGCGCGGGACGCCCCGATTTGCGTTGGATTTGGCGGCTCTATACAGGAGGCGGGCGGGGGCGGCAAGCCGGCGTTGATCGAGCGCAAAGCCATTCTTCGCCGTATTTGCTGGGATAACTTTATGGAAAAGCAGGAATTTCGAGCGGCCGGTTCCCTCGCCGCGGTGTTCTCCGTCAGGCTCCTCGGCCTGTTCATGATCTATCCGGTGTTTGCGGCCTATGCGCACGACCTTTCCGGCGCCAGCCCCTATCTGATCGGGGAGGCCTTGGGCATCTACGGCCTCACCCAGGGGCTGCTGCAAATTCCGTTCGGCCTGTTGTCCGACAAGGTCGGGCGCAAGACGATGATCGTCCTCGGGCTGATCATCTTCGGCATCGGCAGCGCGGTGGCGGCGAGCTCGACCTCGATCGGCGCCGTCATTGTCGGCCGCGCACTGCAAGGGGCGGGCGCCGTCGGCTCCGTGATCCTGGCGCTGGTCGCCGATCTCACCAGCGAAGAAAGCCGCACCAAGGCGATGGCCATGGTCGGCATCACCATTGGCGCGTCCTTCATGGCGGCGCTGGTCGCCGGTCCGATCATCGCCGCCTTCATCGGCGTTGCCGGCATCTTCTGGCTGATGGTTGGGCTTGCGCTCGTCGGCGTCGCCATCACCCAATTCGCCGTGCCAAACCCGCCTCGATTGAGCGTCCACCGTGACGCGGAAACCATCCCGGCCATGGTCGGCGCCGTGCTGGCGAACCGGGAACTGCTGCGGCTCGACGTCGGGATTTTCGCGCTGCATGCCATGCTGACGGCGAGCTTTCTCGTGGTGCCCGGGCTGCTGCGCAGCACGCTGAACGTATCGACGCAAAGCGACTGGATGATCTATCTGCCGGTGCTTCTGGTTTCAGTTGCCGTGATGGTTCCGGCGATCGTCGTGGCCGAGAAGTACCGCCGCATGAAAGGCGTGTTCGTGAGCGCGGTCGGCGCGCTCGTGCTCAGCCAGGCGCTGCTCTATCTCGGCGCCCACAATCTCTATGCCCTGTTGGCGGCGCTGGTGATCTTCTTCTCCGCCTTCAACGTCATGGAGGCGAGCCTGCCCTCGCTGGTCACGAAGACAGCGCCGCCCGACGCCAAAGGCACGGCGATGGGGCTTTATTCGAGCTTGCAGTTTCTCGGCATTTTCGCCGGCGGCGCCATCGGCGGCTGGGTGAACCAGAGCTGGGGCACGGCCGGCGTGTTCGCGCTGACGACGGGATTGGCGCTCATCTGGCTGCTCGCCGCCGCCACCATGCGGCAGCCAAGCTATCTGACGACGCGTCTGGTGCCGATCGGGGACGGCAGGGCGGCCGACGCCGAAAGTCTCGCCGCGCGGCTGCGCCAGGTGCCGGGCGTCGCCGAAGCGGTGGTGATCGCCGAAGAGAAAATTGCCTATCTCAAGGTCGACTCCCGATCCTTCGACGCGGCAATGGCCGAACAGCTCGCCGGCACGCGCTGACGAATTCGGCTGATCTGGCAGCGCCGCTATCCAAGTCCGCCACAGCCGCGCCAGAATTGCGCCACGCCGCATCCCTGAGCCGGCCATGACTGGCTGGAACCATGGAACCGTCAACGATTCCTCGGGAGGGATTCATGCGAATTGCCACGCTTGCTACGAGCTCGCTTGCTTTCGTACTGACATGGGCCGGAGCTGCACAGGTCCAGAGCACGCCGGCGCCAGAAGGCCACATTTCCGGGCCGGTGACTTACGAGAATATCGCGGTCTATTTCATCCACGGCACGTCCAAACCGGGTCCGGCACCGCTGACATTGGCGGAAGCGCTGGCTGCCAAGACCGTGGAAGTGCGTGAAACCGGAAGCGTCAATGAGCTGCAGATCGAAAACCTCGGCAGCAGGCCTGTTTTCGTGCAGGCCGGCGACGTGGTGAAGGGCGGCCGGCAGGATCGTACGTTGCAGGTGAGCCTGCTGCTGCCGCCGAAATCGGGGCGTATTCCACTCGCCGCGTTCTGCGTCGAACATGGCCGCTGGTCGGGCCGCAACGCCGAGGACCCTACCAGGTTTACGACCTCAGTTGCCGCGGTTCCCTCGCGCGAAATGAAGATGGCGATGCAGGCGCCGCAGCCGGTCGCGCCTGCCGGCGGGCCTGCCCCGAGCCGCCAGCAGCAGGTCTGGGACAATGTCGCCAAGACGCAGGACCGCCTCAGCACGGCGGTGGGAGCGAATATCCGCGCCGTCGCATCGGAAAGCAGCCTGCCGCTGTCGCTCGAAAGTCTGGCGCTCGGAAAGCTGCGCGACCGCTACATCGCCGCGCTGAAAGGAGCGGGCGAGAAGGGCGGCGACATCGTCGGCTATGTCTTCGCCGTCAACGGCCAGATCAACAGCGGCGAGGTCTATCAGTCGAACGCCCTGTTCCGGAAGATGTGGCCGAAACTGCTCGACGCCAGCGCAACGGAGGCCATCAGCCACCGCAACGAAGCGAAGAGCGAATTGCCGTCGGTCGCAATCGTTGCCGATTTCCTCGACAAGGCGACGAGCGGCAGCGGCAAGACGACGCCGCTCAATTTCGGCGTCGACCGCATCACGCGGGAAAGCGACGCGGCCTGGTCGTTCGAGACGGCAAGCGCCGACGGCTGGGTGCACCGCGGCTATCTGGCGAAGTAAGCTAAGCGGTTTTGGGCCTGGCGGTCGAGCCGCGCGGCCGCCAGGTCATTTTGTTCACCGGGCGGCCGGAGACCGGGTTCTTGTCCTCGCCGGCATAGGCAAAGCCGTGCTTCTCGTAGAAGCGGATGGCGCGGGCATTGTCCTTGTTGACCAAGAGATCGAGCCCAAGCGGCGACAACAACTTCGCCTCGGCAAGCAGCGCTTCGGCTGCGCCCGAGCCCCAATGTTCCGGCGCCACCACGATCTGGTCGAGATAGAGCGTCTGCGGATCGACGGTGACGAAACCGATCAGGGTGTCGTCGCTCTCCGCCAGCACGATGCGCGCATGCGGCACCAGCTCCCAGCGCCAACGCTCGCGCCACCAGGCGACGCGCTCGGTGAAATTGATCTGCGGATAATGATGCTGCCAGGTGCGCCGCCACAATTCGACCGCCGCGTCCTCATCGGCGGCGGTGTAGCGGCGCAGGGTGATCTTTGCCGCCACGTCAGATCCTCGCAGCAACCTGCCGGCGCAATCGGCGCACCAGCATGACCACGGCCGTGCGGTCGCAAGGCTCGGCGCCCTGCGCGATGGCGCGGCAGCGTTCAAACGCGGTCAGGTCATAGTGCGGCGAATCCGTCTTCGGCGGCCCCTGGTAGGAGAGGCGATGCAGGCCGAGGCTTGCGGCGAAACGATGCAGCTCGTCGATATCGTCGGCGACGAGGTGGCACCATTTGCGGCCCTGCCATGTCCAGATCGCCTCGTCGACATAAACCGCCATTTCGATCCCCTTTTCTTGTCATGGCCGGGCTCGTCCCGGCCATCCACGCCTTGCTTCCAAATCAAGACGTGGATGCCCGGCACAAGGCCGGGCATGACGAAGGAAAAATCACCGCTCGGTCAGCTTGAACTCGATGCGGCGGTTGCGCCGGTAGGCGTCGTCGGTGGTGCCGGTATCGATCGGCTGGAATTCTCCGAAGCCGGCGGCGATCAGCCGTTGCGGCTCGACGCCCTTGGCGATCAGGTATTTGACGACCGAGATGGCGCGCGCCGCCGACAGCTCCCAGTTCGATTTGAACTGGCCGCCGGTGATCGGCCTGGCATCGGTGTGGCCGTCGACGCGCAGCACCCAGGGAAGGTCGGCGGGAATCTGCTTTTCCAGTTCGACCAGCGCGCTCGCCACCTTGTCGAGCTCGGGGTCGCCTTCCGGCTTCAGGTCGGCCTTGTTGGTGTCGAAGAAGACTTCCGATTGCAGCACGAATCGGTCGCCGACGACTCGCATATCGGGACGGTTGCCGAGGATTTCACGCAGCTTGCCGAAGAAATCGGAGCGGTACTTGGTCAGCTCCTTGTTCAGCTCCTGCACCTTCTGCGCCATCGCCAGATTGAGCCGCTGGCCGAGATCGGAAATGCGCGCCTGCGATTCCTTGTCCTTCTGCTCGGAAACATCGAGCGCCTGCTGGATGGCGGCGAGCTGGCGCCGCAGCGCCGCGATCTGCTGGTTGAGCACCTCGACCTGCGCCAGTGCGTTGGCGGAAATCTTCTTCTCGCCTTCGACCTGGCCGGACAGTTCGGAAATCTTGCCCTGCGCCTGACCGCTGGCGGCGTTGGCGCTGTCGGCGAGGCCCTTGAACTTGTCGCGGTCGCTCTCGGCCGTGGCGAGCGAGGCGCGCAATTGCGCGAGCTGATCCTCGAGGCTGGACTTGCCGGACTTTTCCATCGACAGGAGTTCGGTCAGTTCGGCGATCTGGGCGTTGAGGCGGGTAAGCGCGGTGTCCTTGCCGGCGACTTCCTGCTGCAGATAGAACTGCACCACGACGAAAACCGTGAGAATGAAAATGATGCTCAGGATCAGCGTCGACAAGGCGTCGACGAATCCCGGCCAGTAGTTCATGCCGCTTTCGCCGCGGCGCGCGCGTGCCAACGCCATTGATCCTTTACTCCAACCTAGCTTCTGTCATGCGCGGGCTTGACCCGCGCATCCATGACGAGAGCGCCACACGAGAAACCCTTACGAGCGCATTGCGGCGCCGTGTCGCCTCATGGATTGCCGGGTCGAGTTTACAGCCGGGCCGGCCGAAGGCCGGACCCGGTTGCCCGGCAATGACCAATCCGAGAATCACCGCCCGACGCGCTCGCGCACCATCGCCTCCAGCAGCTTCTTGATCTCGCGCTGCTGCTCGGCCTGGCTGTCGACCCAGTCGCGGATCATCTGCTGCTCGGTGCGCATATGGTGCACCAGGCCCTGGATCGCTTCGGCGAGGTTCGACATGGCGCTGGTCGCGGCCTTCGAGCCGCCGGTTTCGTTGACCGCGTCCTTCAGCCGCTCGAGCGCGGTGCGCACTTCGGTCGCCATGCCGGCGGCGCCGACCGGCTCGCCGGCTTGGTCATAAACGGTGGTGGAAAGCCAGTCCTCGAGCTCGGTGTAGAAGCGGTTCTGCGCCTGGCTCGATTGCAGATCGAGGAAACCGAGCACCAAGGAGCCGGCAAGGCCGAACAGCGACGACGAAAACGAGATGCCCATGCCGGAGAGCGGCGCGGCAAGACCTTCACGCAGCGAGTCGAACATGGTGGCGGCGTCGCCGCCGCTCTTGAGCCCCTGGATGACGCCGCCGACCGAACCCACCGTCTCGATCAGGCCCCAGAAAGTGCCGAGCAGCCCGAGGAACACGAGCAAGCCGGTCATGTAGCGGGAGATGTCGCGCGCTTCGTCGAGACGGGTCGCGATCGAATCGAGGATGCCGCGCATCAATTGCGCCGACATCGCCATGCGGCCGACGCGGCTGCCGAGGATCGCGGCCATCGGCGCCAGCAGGACCGGCGCGCGGTCGACCGCCAGCCCCGGATCGGCGAGGCGGAAACCATTGACCCAGGCGATTTCCGGATAGAGCCGGATCACCTGGCGCGCCGAGAGCACGATGCCGATCAGCAGCACGCCG
>DATJYA010000172.1:0-2872 GCA_035499835.1 Pseudolabrys sp. | reverse complement strand
CTACGGACGCTGGATGAGCGGACTTGCCCGCGACGACGCACGGTTCAGGCACATCACCGAATTGCTCGATATTGCGCCCTTGCTCAAGCGCCGGCCCGGCGCGCTGTCGGGCGGCGAGCGCCAGCGCGTCGCGCTCGGCCGCGGCCTGCTGATGCAGCCGCGGCTGCTCCTGCTCGATGAGCCGCTCGCCTCGCTCGATGCTGCGCGCAAGCGCGAAATCCTGCCCTATCTGCAGCGGCTGCGCGACGAGGCAAAAGTGCCGATGGTCTATGTCAGCCACGACGCCGCGGAGGTACGGCAGATCGCTACGCGCGTCGTCGTGCTGGAGGACGGGCAGGTTAGAGCTTCCGGCGGAATAAAATTACTCGAAGCGCCTACCTAGGCTCCCTTGCCCGTATAAAATGAATAACCTCTCTAAGAAGGTTATTCATACTCAACGTCCGGGCAATAAACGCGGTCATATGCAGCACTGAATTTGCTGCAATTTCTACGGTCTCTTGCCTCATCAAACGCTGCTGGGCTTCGGGAACGCCATTTAGATTAAAATCACGAGTAGCCCCATTATAAACTTCCATAATATGCGCATAGTTTGCATGCACGTAGCCTGAGAATGTCTTATAGACTCGCTCAATAGTTTGACTTGTTTCTTCGTCGTGCTGACCCTTCATTACGCGGACCATCGCGTTTCTGATCTTCTTATTCTGCACTACATGGGTTTCGGCAGTTAGGTACCCATCCATCGTCGTCTCAAAAAATGACTTCACGAACTTGTCGACGTTTTCTGATGATTTTGGGAAGTTTTCTAAAAGAAAATATATCTCCATGCGACAATCGTTAACGCAGCGCATAGTGACTCCGAAGTCAATAAACAGGCCGCACTGTCGCAATTCATCAAGCGCGCTGACTCCGTGCGCTGCTCGTACTAGTTTTAGTATCGCGACGACCTTTGCTGGGTGATCGGCATATTCGTAAGCCTTCTTTTCCGCTATCCATGAAGGCTCACCAATTGCTTCTTTTCGCAATCGCTCAACAAACGCAAAAATTTGGTAAAAACTCATTGCGTTGCTCGCAAGGCCCAAAATTCTTAGGTGATTCGCTACGATAATACGATGTTCCCTCCGTCCCGAATCGTCTGCCTGACCGAGGAAACCGTGGAGACGCTCTATCTCCTCGGCGAGGACGCGCGCATCGTCGGCGTGTCCGGTTATGCCGTGCGCCCGCCGCAAGTGCGCAAGGAGAAGCCACGGGTCTCCGCCTTCATCTCCGCCGACGTGCCGAAGATTCTGGCGCTCAAGCCCGATTTGGTACTGACCTTCTCCGACCTGCAGGCCGATATTGTCGCCGAGCTGATCCGCGCCAATGTCGCCGTGCACGCCTTTAACCAGCGCGACGTCGCCGGCATCCTCGACATGATCCGCACGCTGGGCGCGCTGGTCGGCGCTTCCGAAAAGGCCGAAGCGCTGGCGGCAAAGCTCGCCGCGCGCGTCGATGCCGTGCACGAACGCAGCTTGAGGCTGCCGCGGCATCCGCGCGTCTATTTCGAGGAATGGGACGAGCCGATGATCTCCGGCCTCGCCTGGGTGTCGGAACTGGTGCAGGCCGCCGGCGGCGTCGAGGTGTTTCCACAACTCGCCGCGCGCAAGAACGCCAAGGACCGCATCGTCTCGCGTGAGAATGTCATCGCCGCGCAGCCCGACATCATTGTCGGCTCCTGGTGCGGCAAGAAGTTCGTGCCGGCCAAAGTCGCCGCCCGCCCCGGTTTTGCCCAGATTCCCGCCGTCGCCAACGGCTTCCTGCGCGAGGTCAAATCGGCGCTGATCCTGCAGCCCGGGCCGGCAGCGCTCACCGACGGGCTCGACGCGCTGGCGGCAATCGTCGCCGAATGGGTGGAAAGCAGGCCGGCCCCTGTGGTACAGTGAAATTGACCGCGAAACGCAAGGACACTTCGATGCTCGCCAAGACGCCCAAGACTGAGCGCACCCCGTCGCCCCTCTGGACCGACCTGCTGCTGGTCGCATTTCTCGTCGGCTTCGACGTGGTGGCGCGGCTCTTGCCGCACGCGCCGGGCTTCATGCCAATCGCGGCCAGCGCGCTGTTCGCCGGGCGCATGCTGCGCATCCCGGGCATCGCGCCGATCGTGCCGCTCGCCGCCATGGCATTGTCCGGCAGCTTCATGGGTCCGGACGACTGGCGGGTGACGCTGGTGGTCTATGCGGCGCTTACGCTGCCGGCGTTCGCCGGCATGGTGTCGCAGCGCTGGCGTGGCGTCGCCGTGCCTTTCCTGGCCATGCTGCCCTGCTCGTTGTTGTTCTTTGCGGCCTCGAATTTCGCCGTCTGGGCCTTCAGCGGCCTGTACAGCCTTGACGGACAGGGCCTGGCGCAATGCTTCATCGCGGCGCTGCCGTTCCTGCAGAATACATTGGCCGGCGACATGTTCTGGACGGCGGTGCTGTTCGGTGGCGCCTTCATGGTGCAGGGCCTGCCGGCGCTGTCGCGCTCGCGCTAACCGAGGAACTTCTGCACGCGCGCCCATAGCGCCTTCAGGCGTCCGCTGAACGTCGTGTCCAGTTCCGGCTCGGCGAGGCGCAGGCCGACAGTCATGACTTTTCCGCCGTCCACCTTGTGCACCAGCAGCGCGATCGGACCGATGCCGACAATGTCGCCCTGTCGCGGCGCGTGGCTGATCTCGCCGGCGATATAATCGGCGAGCGTGACATCGGTATCCTTGCTGGCGATCTGCAGCCCGTAGATCTCGGCAAGCGCGCCCAGCGTCGCCTCCCCCGGGACGAAGAAATCGCCGAGCAGCCGCGGATCGGGCGCGGCCGGCGGCGGCATGTTGACGAAAAAACGGTCGAGCGCCTGAGCTTTCTCC
>DATJYA010000171.1:0-6114 GCA_035499835.1 Pseudolabrys sp. | reverse complement strand
GACGGCGATGTCATCGAGATCGATGCCGAAAAAGGCACGATCAACGCCAAGGTTTCCGATGCCGAATTTGCCGAACGCAAGAAAGGCTGGAAGCCGCGCGAGAGCGAATACGGCTCCGGCTATTTGTGGAAATACGGCCAGCAGGTGGGAGCGGCGGTCAACGGCGCCGTCACGCATCCCGGCGGGGCGGCCGAGAAAGTTTGCTATGCGGACAGTTGAGACCCTGCGCATTGCGGTGATCGGCGCCGGTCTGTTGGCCGCGGCGCCCGCCTTCGCCTTTGACGGCAGCAAGACGACCGACGCGGTCGCCTCTCCCGTCGCCGTTCCGCTGGCGCCGGCGCCGCTCTCGCCGACGGAAGCGTTCCGCTTCGGCACGCAGTCGCTCAAGAACGGCGACAAGGTCAAAGCCGTGCATTCGCTGGAATACGCCGCCGAGAACGGTCATTTCCTCGCGCAATGGAAGCTCGGCCGCATGTATGCCGAGGGCGAGGTTGTCGCCCATGACGACCTCAAGGCCTTCGAGTATTTCCGCCGCATCGCCGACAGTCACGCCGACGACAATCCGGACACGCCGCAGGCGCGCTTTGTCGCCAATGCCTTCGTCGCGCTCGGCAACTATTACTTGAGCGGCATAGCGAACACCGACATCAAGGCCGACCCGGATCGCGCGCGCGAAATGTTTTCCTATGCGGCGTCGTATTTCCGCGACCCCGATGCGCAATATTACCTCGCGCGGCTCTATCTCGACGGCACCGGCGCGCCGCACGATCCGCGTCAGGCCGCGCGCTGGTTCGGCCTGTCGGCGCAGAAGGGCCAGTGCCAGGCCCAGGCCATGCTCGGCGCCATGTTGTTTGCCGGCGATCATGTGCCGCGGCAGGCCGCGCGCGGGCTGATGTGGCTCGCGCTCGCCAAAGATAGCGCGCCGTCCGATCAGCAGGGCTGGATCAACAATCTCTATGAAAGCGCCATGCGCCAGGCGACCGAGGACGAGCGCGCGCTCGCCGGCGTCTATCTCAAGCACTGGCTGGAAACGCGCAAAGAATAGTGGCGGGCGTCGC
Source organism: Pseudolabrys sp. (assembly GCA_035499835.1). GTDB lineage: Bacteria > Pseudomonadota > Alphaproteobacteria > Rhizobiales > Xanthobacteraceae > Pseudolabrys. The sequence continues at coordinate 5,056 of DATJYA010000171.1, read as the reverse complement.
CGCTAGCGCGCGTCAATCTCCAGATCGACCCACACCGGCACGTGGTCGGACGGCTTGTCCCAGGCCCGCACGTGGCGGTCGACGCCGGCATCGACGAGGCGGTCGGCCGCCTGTGGCGACAGCAGCAGATGGTCGATGCGGATGCCGTTGTCCTTGGCGAAGGCGCCGGCCTGATAGTCCCAGAACGTGAACAGGTCGCCGGAATCGCTCGCGGCGCGGATCGCATCGGTGAGGCCCAGATTGGTCAGCACGCGGAACTTCTCCCGCGTCTGCGGCAGGAACAGCGCGTCGCTCTTCCACAGCTCCGGATTGCGGGCGTCGGCCGGCGTCGGAATGACGTTGTAGTCGCCCGCCAGCAGCATCGGCTCCTCCAGCTTCAGCCGTTCAAGTGAAAAGCCAATCAGCCGGTCCATCCATTTGAGCTTGTACGAATATTTTTCGTCGCCGCCGTTGCCGTTGGGCAAATAAAGGCTGACCACGCGCAGCGCGCCGTTCTTGGTCGAAACCATGGCTTCGAGGAAGCGCGCCTGCACGTCGTTGTCGTCGCCAATCAGGCCCGGCGCTACCTCGTCGAACGGCAGCTTCGACAGTAGCGCCACGCCGTTAAAAGTCTTCTGCCCATGCACGGCCAGGTTGTAGCCGAGCGCCTCCAGCGGCTCTCGCGGGAAGGCGTCGTCGGTGCATTTGATCTCCTGCAGGCAAACGATGTCGGGCGCGCGCTCGGCAAGCCACGCCAGCAGGTTTTCCATGCGCTGGCGGATCGAATTAACGTTCCAGGTGGCGATGCGCATCGGCGAATTTCCGGCTGTTGCGGCGCAAATAGGTCCGGTTTTTCGGCATTTACCAGCGGGCGCAGGGATGTGCCCCGGCGCTCGTTTATATGCTAAATAACCTTGAATGCAGCTCGAAATTGGCCAATCCATAACGAAAGGCTGCGGCCGAGGGGAGCGCCCGGACAGGGCCTTTTGGAGCCCAGGCCGAGACCAGTATTGCCCATGAACACGCGAAAATGGCTCATAGGGGTGGCGGCGCTAGCCCTGATCGGCGGTGTCGTGCTTTTCCGCACCATGGGTTCGGGCGACGGCGCTGCAGCCCGCTCGCAAAATCAGGCGGCGCGGGTTGTCGCGGTGGATGCCGCTACCGCCGAGCGCCGGAAAGTGCCGGTCCGGCTCGATGCGCTGGGCACGGTCACGCCGATTGCCAGCGTCGCCATCAAGGCCAGGGTCGATACGGCTATCGTCGGCGTGCACTTCCGCGACGGCCAGGAAGTCAAGCAGGGCGATCTGCTGTTTACCCTCGATGGCCGCGCCATTCAGGCCCAGATCGCGCAGACTGAAGGCGCCATCGCCCGCGACCAGGCCCAGCTTGAAGGCGCCATGCGCGACGTGGTGCGTTATACCGATCTCGTCGCCAAATCGGCGACGCCGACCGTCAATCTCGACAATGCCAAGACGCAGGCCGACGTCTATCGTGCCGCGATCAAGTCGGACCAAGGCCTGCTCGACAATCTCAAGGTTCAGCTCAGCTATTGCACCATCACTGCGCCGATCTCCGGCCGCATCAGCGCGGCGGCGGTCAAGGTCGGCAATTTCGTGCGCCAGGCCGACACGAGCCCGATGGCCACCATCAATCAAATGGCGCCGGTCTATGTCTCCTTCACGGTGCCGCAGAAGCGGCTCGCCGATCTGCGTCAAGCGCTGGCCAACGAGACCGCAACCATCGATGCCGTCGTGCCGGGCTCGGACAAGCGCACCGGCGGCCAGGTCACGATGATCGAGAACATGGTCGACTCGGCCACCGGCATGGCCATGATCCGGGCCACGATGCCCAACAAGGGCGAAGTGCTTTGGCCCGGCACGCTGGTCACGACCGAAATCACGCTGCGCGAAGAGGAAGCCGTAGTCGTGCCGACGGCCGCGATCCAGGTCAGCCAGACCGGAAATTTTGTCTTCCTGGTCAAGGACGGCGTCGCCAAAGTGCAGCCGGTCACCGTCGAGCGCGCGGTTGAAGGCAACACCGTCGTCAGCTCTGGCCTCAGCGGCGGCGAAACCGTCGTCATCGACGGGCAATTGCTGCTGTCCAACGGCACGCACGTTACCGTCCGTCCGGCAAAGAAGGCCGGGACCTGATCCATGAACATCTCGGAAACCTGCATCCGCCGTCCGGTCCTGACCACGCTGATGACGGCGTCGTTGATCGTCTTCGGCGCCTTCGCTTACCGGCTGCTGCCGGTCGCGGCGCTGCCGGCGGTCGACTTTCCGACCATCCAGATCACCGCCACGCTGCCCGGTGCGAGCCCGGAAACGATGGCCGCTTCGGTCGCGGCGCCGATCGAGCGGCAACTGTCGACCATTGCCGGCATCTCGACGATGAATTCCTCCTCGTCGCTCGGGCAGACCCAGATCACCATCCAGTTCGACCTCGACCGCAATATCGACGGCGCCGCGCTCGACGTGCAGACGGCGCTCGCCACAGCGGCGCGCAAGCTGCCGGTCGAAATGACCACGCCGCCGTTCTTCCGCAAGGTCAATCCAGGCGACTTCCCGGTGCTGTATGTGAGCATGCGCTCCGATACCATGCCGCTGTCGCAGGTCGACGATTACGCCGAGACCGTGCTCGCTCCGCAGATATCCCAGCTCACCGGCGTCGCGCAGGTGGTCGTCTACGGCGCGCAGAAATTCGCGGTGCGCGTGCAGGTCGACCCGGTCGAAGCGGCGGCGCGCAATATCGCGCTGTCCGACATCGGCGGCGTCGTCGCCAAGGTCAACTCGTCGACGCCGGTCGGCACGCTGACCGGCAGGGACCGCAACGTTACGCTGCTGGCGACCGGCGCGATCGAGCATGCCGCGGATTACCGCGACGTGGTGGTCGCCTATCGCAACGGCGCCCCGGTCAAGCTCAACCAGATCGCGCGCGTCATCGACAGCGTCGAAAACGACAAGATCGCGACATGGTTCAACGATTCTCGCGCCATCGTGCTGGCGATCCAGCGCCAGCCTGACGCCAACACTGTCGCCGTCGTCGATTCCGTGCGCGCCAAATTGCCGGCCATGCGTGCCCAAGTGCCGCCGGCAATCCAGATGCAGCCGCTGTTCGATCGTTCGATCTCGATCCGCGATGCGGTCTCCGACGTGCAGGAAACCCTGGCGATCGCGATCTGCCTCGTGATCATGGTGATCTTCCTGTTCCTGCGCAAAATCTCGGCGACCATCATTCCGGCGCTGGCCGTGCCGGTATCGCTGATCGGCACCTGCGCGGCGATGTACGCCTTCGGCTTCTCCATCAACAACATGACGTTGCTGGCGCTGACGCTGTCCGTCGGTTTCGTCGTCGACGACGCCATCGTCATGCTCGAAAATATCGTGCGTCACATCGAGGGCGGCATGCGCCCGTTCGACGCGGCGCTGAAAGGCTCGCGCGAGATCGGCTTCACCATCGTGTCGATCACCTTCTCGCTCATCGCCGTGTTCATTCCGGTGCTGCTGATGGGCGGCATGGTCGGCCGCGTGTTCCGTGAATTCGCCGTGTCGGTGTCGATGGCCATCGTCCTCTCGGGCTTCGTGTCGCTGACGTTGACGCCGATGCTGTGCGCGCGCGTGCTCAACAGCCGCCACGGGGAGGAAAAGCAGAACATCGTGCTGCGCATTTTCGAGCGCGGCTTCGAGCTGGTGCTGGGCGCCTATCAGCGCACGCTCGACTGGGTGCTGCGGGCGAGAGTCATCATGCTGCTGGTTACGATCGCCACCATTGCCGGCACCATCTGGCTCTACATTATCGTGCCCAAGGGCTTCTTCCCGACCGAGGACACCGGTTACGTGCTGGCAATCACCGAGGGCAACACCGACATCGGCTTTGCCGCGATGGTCGAGCGCCAGCGCAAGGTCGCCGACATCGTGCGTGCCGATCCGGCAGTGGACTACGTGAACTCGACGGTTGGCTCGGGCGGCCCGAACGCGTTGCCCAACAGCGGCCGTATGCTCGTTGCACTCAAGCCGATGAGCGAGCGCGACAAGCTCGGCCCGGTGCTGGCGCGGCTGCGGCGCGCGTCCAACGTCGTTACCGGCATGGAGGTCTTTTTCCAGCCGATCCAGAATATCAATCTCGGCGGCAAGCTCGCCAAGAGCCAATACCAGTACACATTGCAATCGAATGATACCGATACGCTGTACCGCATGGCGCCGGAGCTGCGCGACCGCATGGCCAAGCTGCCGGAGCTGCGCGACGTCACCACCGACCTGTACATCAAGAATCCGCAGATCAAGATCGACGTCGACCGCGAAAAAGCCGCCGTCTACGGCGTCAGCGTCGATCAGGTGCGTCAGGAACTCTACAACGCTTTCGGCACGCGGCAGGTGGCCACCATCTATACGCCGGCAAACGATTACGAGGTCATCCTCGAGACCTTGCCGGAATATCACGCCAAGCCGGAAGACCTGAACAGCCTCTACCTCAAGACCACGAATGGCACGGCGGTCCCGCTTTCCGCGGTGACGCGCTTTGTGCCGTCGGTCGGGCCGCTGCAGGTCAATCACCAGGGCCAGCAGCCGGCGGTGACGATCTCGTTCAATCTCGCGCCGGGCTCCTCGCTCGGCCAGGCGGTCGACGCCATCACCCAGCTCGAGCGCGACGAGCGGCTGCCGGCGTCCATCACGACCGGCTTCCAGGGCACCGCGCAGGTGTTCCAGGATTCATTGCGCGGGCAGGGCATCCTCATCCTCGCCGCGATCTTTGCCGCCTATGTGGTGCTCGGCATCCTGTATGAGAGCTTCATCCACCCGATCACCATCATCTCCGGCCTGCCGTCGGCCGGCATCGGCGCCATCCTGACGCTGATGCTGTTCAAGATGGACCTGTCGGTGATCGCCATGATCGGCATCGTCATGCTGGTCGGCATCGTCAAGAAGAACGCGATCATGATGATCGACTTCGCCATCGAGCGCCGCCGCGTCGGCCTGTCGGCGGAAGCGGCGATCCGCGAAGCCGCGCTGCTGCGCTTCCGGCCGATCATGATGACGACCTGCGCGGCGATCTTCGGCACCTTGCCGATCGCACTCGG
>DATJYA010000170.1:0-2258 GCA_035499835.1 Pseudolabrys sp. | reverse complement strand
GCTCAACCTCAAGGACGTCAAGGTGCCGGTCTATAATCTTGCCACCCGCGAGGATCACATCGCGCCGGCGAAATCGGTGCTGGTCGGCTCGAAATTTTTCGGCGGCCCGGTGAAATTCGTGCTCGCGGGCTCCGGCCATATTGCCGGCGTCATCAACCCGCCAGGCAAGCCGAAATATCAGTATTGGACCGGGGCAAGGCCACGCGGCTCCGATCTCGGCAAATGGCTCGCCAAGGCCAAGGAGCATCCCGGCTCCTGGTGGCCCGACTGGCTCGAATGGCTCAAATCACACAATCATACCACCGTGCCGGCGCGCACGACCGGCGGCGGCCAATTTCAGCCGATCGAGGATGCGCCGGGCCGTTACGTCAAGGTGCGCGACTGAGTTCGCATCGTTCGCGATGCGGGCTTCGCCGGCGCCGGCTGGGCTCGCTGTTCCGCTAATAAAGGCGCCCCGCCGAGCGATGCCCGCTTAACCGGAGACGCTGCCTTGCACGTCGTGCTCGCGATTGCCTCCGGCAGCGTGGTCGGTTTCACGCTCGGCCTTGTCGGCGGCGGCGGCTCGATCATGGCGGTGCCGCTGCTGGTCTACGTCGTCGGCGTGCCCTCGCCGCACGTCGCCATCGGCACCAGCGCCATCGCGGTGGCGGCGAGCGCCGCCGCCAATCTCATCGGCCACGCCCGCGCCAGAACGGTCAAATGGTCATGCGCGCTGGTCTTTGCCGCTTCCGGCATCGCCGGCGCCGCCGCCGGCGCCCAGCTCGGCAAGATGGTCGACGGCAGCCGCCTCTTGCTGCTGTTCGGCGTGCTCATGGTCATCGTCGGCCTGCTGATGCTGCGGCCGCGCAAATCCGGCGGCGATCCCGACGTCAAGCTCACGCGCGAGAGCATGCCGAAACTGTTGCCGATGCTGGTCGGCATCGGCTTTTTGGTCGGGGCGCTGTCCGGCTTCTTCGGCATCGGCGGCGGCTTCCTCATCGTGCCGGGATTGATCGGCGCCACTGCGATGCCGCTGATCAACGCCATCGGCTCCTCGCTGGTATCGATCACCGCCTTCGGCCTGACCACGGCGGCAAGCTATGCCTGGTCCGGTTTTGTCGACTGGCCTTTGGCGGCTTTGTTCATCGTCGGCGGCGCCTTGGGCGGCCTGTTCGGCATACGCCTCGCCAGGCATCTGTCCGGCTATAGGCACGCGCTGTCGCTGACCTTTTCCGGCATTGTCATCGCCGTCGGGATTTATGTGATCATCCGCTCGCTGTCGGCGTGACGGCCGCGACATTGGCCGGCCCGTCGACTAGACTTTGCCCGCTTGGGAATCCTCAACCAAACGGGGGCTGACCATGTCGGGTGAACTGAAGTGGCTGATCTACACGGTGATCCTCACCGGCATTCTGTGGGTGCCGTACATTCTCGACCGCGCCATGGTGCGCGGGCTGGTGGGCTGCATGGCCAATCCCTCGCCCGCCGACACGCCGCAATCGCCGTGGGCGCAGCGCCTGCAAAAGGCGCACTACAATGCCGTCGAAAACCTGGTGATCTTTGCCAGCCTCGTGCTCGCGCTTAACGCGCTGCACGTGTCGACGTCGACCACGGTTGCGGCCTGCGCGGTTTATTTCTGGGCGCGGCTTGCGCATGCCGTCATCTACACCGCGGGCCTTCCCGTGGCGCGCACGCTCGCCTTCACCGTCGGTTTCCTGGCGCAGGCGACGCTGGCGCTGGCAGCGCTGGGAGCGATCTAGGGCAAGTCACCGCTGCGGCGCGGCGCGCTCGGCGAGCGCGCGCATATCCACGCCGCGCGGCAGCGTGCCGAAGGCACCGCCGCGCTCGTCGGTGAGCCGCGAGGCGCAGAAGGCGTCGGCGATCGCGGGCGGCGCATGCTTGATCAGCAGCGCCGCCTGCAGCGCCAGCACCAGATCGCGCACCAGCGCGCGCGCCTGCGATTCATCGTTGCGCTCCGCGGCCTGCATTTTCTGCTGCAGGCGCCCCGCAAAGGCCTTGAGGCGCGCCTCGCCTGTGTCGCCGAGTTCCTGCGCCAGCACCGCGCCCGCGTTCGGCATCCGGCCAATGGCGCGCAGCACATCGAGGCACATGACGTTGCCGGAGCCTTCCCAGATCGAGTTCACCGGCGCCTCGCGGTAAAGCCGCGGCATGATGCTTTCCTCGATGTAGCCCGAGCCGCCGAGCACCTCCATCGCTTCGTAGGTGAGATAGGGCGCGCGCTTGCAGATCCAGAATTTCGCCGCCGGCGTCACCACGCG
>DATJYA010000169.1:0-5661 GCA_035499835.1 Pseudolabrys sp. | reverse complement strand
GCAGACGCGGATCTTGTCGGGGGCAAGCTCGACGGCGAGCGTCTTGGTGAGATTATGCACGGCGCCTTTGGTGGCGTTGTAGGCGGAAAGGCCGGGCCGCGGCCGCAGGCCGGCCGTCGAGCCGATATTGATGATGACGCCGCCCTTGCCGCGCAGCAGCGGCACCACGGCCTGCGTGAACATGAACAGGCCCTTCACATTCACCGCGAAGACGCGATCGAATTCCTTCTCGTCGATGTCGAGCAACGGCTTGTTGACATGGGCAACGCCGGCATTGTTGACCAGCACGTTGAGGCCGCCGAAGGCGGACGCGGTTTCGACGATGGCGGCGTCGATGTCGCCGCGCCTAGTGACGTCGCATGCGATGGCGATCGCCTGGTTGCCGATTTTGCGCGCGACTTTTTTGGCGGCGTCGGCGTCGACATCGAGCACGGCGACATGCGCGCCCTCGCGGGCGTAGGTCTCGGCGATGGCCGCGCCCATGCCGGAGCCACCGCCGGTGACGATCGCCACGGTTTTCTGCAAACGCATTGTTGCTCCCTCGCTCATTAGACCGGCGGCGGCACGACGCCGTAAGGCTGTGCCCAGCCCAATCCGTTTTCGGTGCGGCCGCGCGGCCGGTATTCAGCGCCGATCCAGCCACGATAGCCAAGACGATCCACCGCCTCGAAGATCGCGCGGTAATTGATCTCACCCTCGTCCGGCTCGTGCCGCGACGGCACCGCACCGCATTGCAGATGACCGATCAGCGGCAGATATTTTTCCAGCCGGTAGAGCAGATCGCCGCCGACGATCTGCATGTGATAAAAATCGAACTGGATGCGCACATTCGGCTTGCCGGTTTTGGCGATGACATCGGCGGCGTGTTCGAGATGGTTGAGGAAATAATTCGGCCGGTCGCGCGGATTGATCGGCTCGATCAGCAGCGTGATCTTTCTCGCCGCGGCGAGATCGGCGGCGCGGCTCAAATTGGCGACAAAGACGCGGTCGGCGGGCGGGCGCTCGTTCGGCGCCACATGGCCGGCCAGGCAGTGAATCGCGGTCCCGCCGATCGCCGTGATGTAGTCGAGCGCCTTGGCGAACGCGGCCTCCCAGTCCTTCTCGCGTCCGGGCACCGCGGCGAGGCCAAATTCGCCGTCGCGCTCACCGCGCGGCGAATTGACACCGAGAATTGTCAGCCGGTTCGCCACGATCTCCGCCTTCATGGCGTCGGCCGGCACCTCGTAGGGAAACTGCAGCTCGATGCCGCGAAAGCCCGCCCGCGCCGCGGCGCCGACGCGCTCGATCAGCGGATGTTCGGTGAACAGATAACCCAGATTGGCGGCAAAACGCGGCATCGGCACTATTCCCCGCCATGACACTTGCGCGCAACCGCGCGCCCGTATTCATTAGCGCGCCCGACACCCGCGACGCCAGCCGGTATTATCGATGTCCGCCAATACCGCGTTCCATATCGCAGTGCTGCCCGGCGACGGCATCGGCCACGAGGTCATGGCGCCTGCGCTCGAAGTGTTGCGTCACATCGAGAAAACCACGCCGAGCCTCGCATTCCGCTTCAGCGAAGCGCCCGCCGGCGCCGACTATTACCGCGAGCACGGCCAGTCGATGCCGGAATCGACGGTCAAACTCTGCGACGAGGCCGACGCCATCCTGCTCGGCGCCTGCGGCCTGCCCAGCGTGCGTTATCCCGACAACACCGAGATCATGCCGCAGGTCGAACTGCGCTTCATCTTCGATCTTTACGCCGGCGTGCGCCCGGCGCGGCTCATTCCCGGCGTGCCGAGCCCGATCGTCGGCGCCGCCGAGCACGGCGTCGATTTCGTGCTCATCCGCGAGTCGACCGAAGGCCTGTTCGCCTCGCGCGGCAAGGGCGTCACTACGCACGAGGAGGCGCGCGAGACGCTGGTGGTGACGCGCAAGACCACCGAGCGGCTGTTCGACTTCTCGCTGCGGCTCGCCGAACGGCGGAAAAACCGCGGACACCCCGGCAAGCTGACGCTGGTCGACAAGGCCAACGTGTTCAAGGCCTTCAACTGGCAGCGTGACATTTTCGATGTGCGCGCGAAGACGTTCCCCGCTGTCGCGACCGACAAGCTCTACGTCGACGCCTGCGCGGCGATGATGGTGAAGAAGCCGTGGGACTTCGACGTCATGGTGATGGAGAACATGTTCGGCGACATTCTCTCCGACCTCGCCGCCGGGCTGATCGGCGGCCTCGGCATCGCGCCGTCGGCCGATATCGGCGACAAGCACGCGGTGTTCCAACCCTGCCACGGCACCGCGCCGGACATCATGGGCCAAGGCAAGGCCAACCCGACGGCGATGATCCTGTCGGCGGCGATGATGCTCGATTGGCTTGGCCAGACGCACGATCATCCGCCGGCGGCGGAAGCTGCGCTGCGCATCGAGCGCGCGGTGGACACGGCCTATGCCCAAGGCCTCAAGCCGATGGAATACGGCGGCAGCGATGGGACAACGGCGATTGCCAAGGCGGTGATGTCGGCGCTCGGATAATTTTCTCCTTGCATCCCGCAAAAGCGGGGACGCAGGGCTGCGCTCAGAGCCCCACAAATTCCTTGATCGCGGCGAGAAACTGCTGTGGCTGCTCCAGCGGCGGACAGTGGCCGCAGCCGGGCAATTCGACATAGCGCGCGCCCTTGATCTTGTCCGCCACCGCCTTGGTGAGCGCCGGCGGCGTCGCCTGATCGTGCTCGCCGCAGACGACCAAGGTCGGCACCCGTATCTTGTGCAGTTCGGGCGTCAGATCAGCCTCCTGGAGAATCTTGCAGGCAGCCTGAAACGCCTTCGGCGCGATCCCGAGCAGCACCTGCTTGCGCTCCTCGACCGCTTGCGGATGCGCGGCAAGATGGGCAGGCGAGAACACCCGCTTGGCGGCGATCTCAGCAATGGCGCCAAGGCCGCCCTCGGCGACCTTCTCCGCCATCGCCGCGAACGCCTGCCGGCCCTCCGGCGGAAAACACGCGGCGGCATCGCTGACGACCAGCTTGGCGATGCGCTGCGGATGCGCGAAGGCGAAGGCGAGCGCGACGGTACCGCCGAAACCGTTGCCGATGAGAATGGCGTCGTTGCCGATCTTGAGTTCGTCGAAGCCGTCTTCGAGGCAAGCGACATAGGCATCCATCAGCGACAGCGGCGTCGGCTGCGAGCCATGGAAGCCCGGCAGGTTGAACAGCGTGACGCGATGCTTGGCGGCGAGTGCCGGCAGGATAGGATCAAAGGCATGACGGTCGGCGAGCAGCGAATGCAGCAGTACGATGTCGCTGCCCTCGCCCGTTCTCACCGCGGTCAATGTGCCGTGTCCGGCGCTGAGTTCCTGCAATTGCATTTTCCCAACTTTCCTGTTCGTCAGTAACGCGCTCGCCCCCACGATCGATCAGCGCAGCAAACAAAAAAATGGCGGCGCGGTATATTCGCGCCGCCGATATCTGAAATAGGCCCGGTCAGCGCGCCTCCCGCCAGATGCCGAGCGCTTCCTGCGCCGGCCGGTCGGAGATCGAGAACAGCACCGCCTCCTTGTCCGCGCGATGCGAATAGGGCTTCCAGGTCGGGATGACGAAGACGTCGCGCGGGCCCCATTCGATGGTCTGCTCGCCGACCTTGGTCGCGCCGCCGCCTTCGAGGCAGGCGAAGATCGTGGCGTCGGTCGAGCGATAGCTTTCGCCCTTGAAGCCTTTCGGCAGCAGCGACAGCTGCGCGCCCATGGTCGGCCCCGACCAGCCGCCGTTGAGCGGATTGGCATAGCGCAGGCGGAAGCCGTGATGCCTGTCGGCGTCGCCCGTCTTCTTCAAGCGGTCGAGGATCGGCCGCACCCGCTCATAGGCGTAGTTGATCACCGGCGAGCGGATCATCGAGGTGTCGGTGCCGTCCGGCAGCACGCTTGAGCCGAAGCGCCACAGCGAATCGTTGTCGACGCGCGCGGTATTCTGTACCGCCGATTCGAGGTGCTCGGCGAACGCCGTCTCGAAGAAGTTGACCGTCGGCACGTCGAGCACGTCGAGCCAGATCATCGGCGCCTTCGACTCGTTGCCGTGGTCGTGCGCGGTCCAGTTCGGCGTCAGCACGAAGTCGCCGTACTTCATGACGGTCTTCTCGCCGTCGACCTGCGTATAGGCACCGTCGCCGTCAAGGATGAGGCGGATGGCGGAAGCGGTGTGACGGTGGGCGCCGGCGACTTCGCCGGGCAGGATGAGCTGCAAGCCGGCATAAAGCGTATTGGTGATGCGCGACTGGCCGCGCAGCGCCGGGTTTTCCAGCACCAGCACGCGGCGCTCGGCTTCCTCGGTGGTGAGCAGACCGCCGGATTCCATGACCAGCGGCTTGACCTCGTCGAAATGCCAGATCGCGGGCACGCACTGGGTAACCGGTTCCTTGGTGACGATATATTTGAGCACTTCCCACAACGGCGTCATGTCGTGCTGGGAGATGCGGTCGTAATATTCGGCGCGCACCGGATTGGCGCTGCCCTCGTATTTCTGCGCCTTTTTGCTGGTGCTCTTGGCGGCCGGAGCCGTGGCGGCGTCCATCGCTTCCTCCGATTTCCTGCTCTGTTAGCCCTTACAATAGGCGCTGGCGGGCCCAGGCAAAAGGGCCGGAAGACACGTCAATTATTCACCGAGCCGCCATCGACCACGATCGACTGGCCGGTGACGAAATCGCTGTCGTTCGAGGCAAGGAACACCAGCGTCCCGAGCAGGTCTTCGGGATAGGCATCGCGCTTAAAGGCGCGGGAATTGCGCACCGGCACGCGCTCGTCGTCGACATGCGCGGTGTTTTCCAGGCCCGTGTCGGACAGGATATACCCCGGCGACAGCGAATTCACCGCAATGCCATAGGCGCCCAGTTCGCGCGACAGCGCACGGGTAAACGCAATCATCGCGCCCTTGGAGGTGACGTAAGGGAGCATGCGCGGCACGCCCTTGTAGGCAGCGCCGGAGGCGATGTTGATGATCTTGCCGGTGCGGCGCTCCATCATATGCGGCGCCACGTGCCGCACCATCAGATAGGGCCCGCGCACGTTGACAGCCATGACCTGATCCCACAGATCCGGGTCCCACTCGGTGAACTCCCGCGGCGTCAGCGTCGCATAAAGCGCGGCATTGTTCACCAGCACATCGATCTGTCCGAAACGCTCCAGCGTCTGCGCCACCAGGCTCTTCACCGCCTTTTCATCGCTGACGTCGAATTTGACGCTCGCCACCGAATTGGCGCCGTGGCGGCTGGCGATCTCCTCGGTGAGCCGCTTGCCGTCGGCGATGTCGGCGATCATCACCCGCGCGCCCTCGGCAGCGAGCGCCTGCGAGTAATGCCGGCCGATACCCTTGGCGCCGCCGGTAACGATGGCAACCTTGCCCGCGAGCCGCGCCATATCCGCCTCCCTTGTCATGGCCGGGCTTGTCCCGGCCATCGCGCTTGGTTAGGCACATTGCTCGCCTAAGCGAGATCGCCGGGTCAAGCCCGGCGACGACAGGGAGAACGAAAAATGCCCCGTGACACCGCCGATCGTCTGGCGATCCGCGATCTTGTCGAGAACTGGGCCGTCTGGCGCGACGCACGCCTGTGGGACCAGTTTCGCACCGTCTGGCACAAGGAAGGCTGGATGATGGCGACCTGGTATCAGGGACCGTTCGAGGAATTCATCCG
>DATJYA010000168.1:0-12476 GCA_035499835.1 Pseudolabrys sp. | reverse complement strand
TGTCGACAAAATATGATCGGCCTTTTTCTCGATCAGCTGCAGGTTTCTTTTGTAGATATCCTGCAGCGCACGCAGCTCGGCGGCGAGCGCCGCGCGCAGCCGCAAGGCTTCTGCCGCAGTCCTTCTGTCAGCGCGTTGATTGTTGATTACGTGATTGATGGCGATCATGCCCATCATGAAAAAAACAGGCGTGAATTGTGCGATCAAGTGGTCGGCAACCATTTTCGCCTCCGAGTTTCGGGATTTGTTGCAAGTCATTTATACTGGCGAAACCCATGCCGCAAAATATGACAAAAGTGGGCTTTTCGACGCGCTCTCGATCACGGTTGCCGAAATTGCTAGGCACTAGGTGTGAGTGCTTTTTGCGCGGGTGGGGGCGGTTGCTCACGAAGCAGGCTAGAAGCTGGTACATGTTCTTGAACACGACCAGCCCTCCCGGCATCATCGTTCAATCGAGCAATCCGGGAGTACGCGATAGGGAATTCCGGCGTACACGCCGTCAGGCTGAAACGGCATCACGAATGCATCTGCGATCACGCGGCCACGCGACAGTCCCTTGTAAACCATAGCATTCAAGAGGCCGAAATGTCTCGACGCTCCACATTAACTTATTGGCCGTCCGGCTGCCGGCTTTGTGTCTGGACAGTAATTTATTCCATTCGCCGGCTTGTTGAGTCGCCGGCACGCTCGAGGATGGCAGGATAGGCGCAGAAAATGCAAATTCGTTTCTCTTGTACGATTTGAGCCAGGCTTGGCTCAAAGAAGTGAGGCCGCTAAATCTCTTTCGAGAAATTTAGCGGCCTCAAATTGATACGTTATGAAACAAAATCCTGACGGGATCGCCGACAATGTACGCACCGACGACCCCGTCGGCTGTTCGGGAAAGTTGTGGCGGAAATCCCCGAAAGCGCGATAATTGTAGTCGATAGACTCACTTCCGCCACGTAAACCGCCAAGTAACCTGACCAAGTAACCTTAAGGCTGCGCCATGTTGCGCCGGCCCATCGATAAAAAGTGCAACTCTTTCCGGGTAAGCTCGGTCTTTCTATCGGCATGGTGCGCCACATATCCAGGCGCTTCTTCGTGTCTTTTAAATATTGGATGTCAATGTTAGAGGGCATCGGTTGATGCTGTCGAAAGGCCGACCGTGTCGTACCGCAGGAAGAACATGGGAAATTTTCAAGACGCGGTGAGTTTCGCCGGCCAACAGACCGGACCCCTTAAGCGCGTGCTCAATGCCGGATCGGGGCCATATTCGGCGCGCAAACTGCATCCAGTATTCATGCGCGAAGCTTGGCGGGAGATTCGGATCGATATTGACCCGCAGGCGAAGCCGGACATGGTCGCCTCGATTACCGACATGCGTTCCATCGCGTCCCGAAGCTTTGACGCGATCTGGTCATCGCATACGCTCGAGCATCTTTATGCGCACGAGGTGCCGATCGCGCTCGCGGAACTCAGGCGCGTCTTGAAGTCCGACGGTTTTGCCTTGATTACCTCGCCGGATCTGGAGGCGGCCGCGTCATTGATCCTCGATCACGGCCTCGATCATGTCGCCTACACGTCACCTGCCGGGCCGATCACCCCGCTCGATGTATTGTTCGGGCACTCAGCCTCAATCGCTCGCGGTCACCATTATATGGCGCACAAGACGGGATTTACCTGCGCGTCTTTAGGGCAGCGCTTTGTCGATGCAGGCTTCCCGACCGTGCTGGTCAAGCAGGCGGGCCTCGATCTGTGGGTCCTTGGCCTTATGCCGGAAGCCGACCAGGCGGGCATTCAGAGCCAACTGACAACTGTCGGTTTGGATTTCTCCGAGCAGTGACTGAGCCCGTTCCGGAAGGAGACGGCGCCGTCCCCGTCGTTTTGTCCCGGTTAGAGCGCCGCTGTTTCTTTCTGGCGCGACATCCCGATGCGCTCGGGACGGTACCCGCGTGCGAGAATGGCATTCCACCACGGCCTGTTGTCGATATACCATTTCACGGTTTTTGCGAGGCCGGTTTCAAAGTTCTCCGTTGCGCGCCAGCCCAGTTCGTTCTCCAGCTTTGAAGCATCGATCGCATAGCGGCGATCGTGGCCCGGGCGATCGGCGACGAACGAGATCAGGCGGCGACGTGGGCCGTTGCTGGTGGGAGCAAACTTATCGAGCAGGTCGCAGATCGTTTCCACCACGTGCAGGTTGGTCCGCTCGTTGCGGCCACCGATGTTGTAGGTATCGCCGATCGCGCCGCGCTCCAGCACTAACGTCAGCGCTCGAGCGTGATCCTCGACATAGAGCCAGTCGCGGATGTTTTTCCCGTCGCCGTAGACCGGCAGGGATTCGCCGGCGAGCCCCTTGATGATCATATGCGGAATCAATTTTTCCGGGAAATGATAAGGGCCATAATTATTCGAGCAGTTCGTGATCAGCGTCGGCAGCCCGTAGGTCTCGCGCCAGGCGCGCACGAGGTGATCCGACGAGGCCTTGGACGCGGAATAGGGCGAATTGGGCGCGTAGGGGGTTGTCTCGGTGAACAGACCCTGGGGGGCCAGGCTGCCGTAGACCTCGTCGGTTGAAATATGATGAAAGCGGAATCGCGATCGCGCCGACGCATCAAGCCCATGCCAGTATCGCAGACTTTCCTGCAGCAGCACGAACGTGCCGACAATGTTGGTCTGGATGAATTCGCCCGGGCCGTCGATCGAGCGGTCGACGTGACTTTCCGCCGCGAGATTCATCACGTGCCGCGGTTGATGCTGATCAAAAAGCTCCCGCAGCGCCGGGCCGTTGCAAATATCGACCTGCGCGAAACGGTAGCGGTTGTGACCGCTCGCCTGGGGAATGGAATCAAGGCAGGCCGCGTAAGTGAGCTTGTCGATGTTGACGACTCGCGCCCCGGTGTCGTCGAGCAGATGTCGCACCACGGCGGAGCCGATGAATCCGGCACCCCCGGTCACGAACACGACCGCGTCCTTAAAGCGCATTCTCAGAACTCCGCGCGGCGAGATTTTGCAAAACTACGATGGATGCCCAGCAGATACTCGCCGTAGCTGCTTTTCTCGCATCGAGTGGCGAGCTTTTCAAACTGGTCGAGCGTGACATAACCCAAACGCAGTGCGATCTCCTCGGGACAGGCCACACGCATGCCCTGGCGTTGTTCCAGAATTTGCACGAAATGACTGGCCTCGACCAGCGATGTATGCGTTCCGGTATCGAGCCAGGCAAAGCCGCGGCCGAGTACTTCGACAAAAAGATCGCCGCGATCCATATAGGCGCGGTTCACGTCGGTAATTTCCAATTCACCGCGTGGTGACGGTTTAAGCCCCGCGGCGATTCGGACCACGTCGTTATCGTAGAAATACAGGCCTGTCACCGCCACGTTCGATTTCGGGTTTGCCGGTTTTTCCTCGATCGAGACGGCGCGTCCGCCCGGGTCCAGTTCGACAACGCCGTATTGTTGTGGCGTATTAACGACGTAACCAAAGACCGTGGCGCCAGTCACGCGCGCGGTCGCCCGTGCCAGCATTTCGGGCAGACCGTGGCCGTGAAAGATGTTGTCGCCCAAGACGAGGCTGACCCGGTCGGTTCCGATGAAGTCCGCGCCCAGAATGAACGCGTCGGCTAAGCCCCGTGGCTTGTCTTGCCTGGCATAGGAAAAGCGCAGTCCGAGATCGCTGCCGTCGCCGAGCAAGCGCTCGAACAGCGGCTGGTCCTGCGGCGTGGTGATGATCAGCATGTCGCGAATGCCGGCGAACATCAGGGTCGCCAGGGGGTAATAGATCATGGGCTTGTCGAAAACCGGAAGCAGCTGCTTCGACACCACCGTCGTGACCGGATAAAGCCGCGTTCCGGTGCCGCCGGCGAGGATTATTCCCTTCATTCGCCCTCATGCAAACGCGCCGTTCGTGCGCTGTTTTTTATGCTATCGTGGTAAATCTTGCGGGTAAATCTAATGCGGAATGTGCGGCTCGTCTATTCAATGAAATTTGCCGTCAGTTGGTTAGGTAAACGAGATTTGGCCTTTTATCGAGCTTGTGTTCGGCGCAAGCTCTTTCATAATCGCGCTGCTTTGCAAATGGCCGTTCCTTCGCGTCAACCCCTGTTTTGAGAGGCCTTTGGCTCCGCCTGCCTGGGTCCAAGGATAGATCCATTTCGCACGTCAATGAACATCATCGAAACTGAAATACCCGGCGTTCTGATCATCGAGCCCAAGATCTTCGGGGACAGCAGGGGATTCTTCACCGAAGTCTACCAGGCTGATCGCTATGCAAAATGCGGACTGCCGACCCATTTCGTGCAGGATAATCTATCCCGCTCGGCGCGAGGCGTCCTGCGCGGACTGCACATTCAAAACCCGAAACCGCAGGGCAAACTTGTCACCGTGCTGCGCGGCGCGGTGATCGATGTCGGCGTGGACGTCCGCGTCGGCAGCTCGACTTTCGGCCGCCATGTCAAAGTCGAGCTCAATGATCAGAATCGGCGCCAGTTTTGGCTGCCGCGCGGTTTCGCGCATGGCTTCGTCGTCATTTCGGAAAGTGCCGATTTCTTTTACAAGTGCGACGACTACTACAGCCCAAAGGACGAGCTGGTGGTGAAATGGGATGACCCGGCTCTTGCCATCGATTGGGGCAACATTCGTCCTGAGCTCTCGCAACGCGACCGGGAGGGCCGGCCCTTGGCTGACGTCAAGGGCATGCTGCCCAGATTCGCTCCCTCTCGATAAATATGACAGCAGCAAAGAAGCGCATTCTCATTACCGGCGTTTCAGGTCAGGTCGGAGGAGCGCTCCTTCCGCGATTTCAAGATCAAGACGTCATCGCCGCCGACCGGGCCGTCATCGATCTTGCCCGGCCGGACGCGATTGCTCCAATTCTGGATGCGCTTCGTCCTTCAATCATCATCAATCCCGCGGCCTACACCGCGGTCGATCAAGCGGAGAGTCAACCGGATCTTGCGGCACTCGTAAACGCGGCGGCTCCCGGCGCGATTGCCCGCTGGGCGGCCGAGCGACGCGTTCCATTTATTCATTTTTCGACCGACTATGTTTTTGACGGACGTGGCGATACGCCGTGGCAAGAGGACGATGCAACAAATCCGTTGTCGGTCTACGGGAGAACCAAGCTTGAAGGCGAACAGGCCGTTCGCGCCGCAGGCGGTACCTCTCTCATTGTGAGAACGTCATGGATATACGCCGCCACCGGCAAGAACTTCCTGCGCACTATCGCGCACCTTGCCCGCGAGCGCGGCGAACTCCGGATCGTCTCCGATCAGTTTGGCGCTCCGACATCAGCTGCGCTGATCGCCGATTCAATGAAAACCATGCTCGGTGACGATATCGAAATATTCCAAAGCCGCTGCGTTCAATGCAATGGCGTCGTCCATCTGGCCGCGTCCGGCGAGGCGAGCTGGCACGGCTTTGCCTGCGCCATTGTTGAGGGTTTACAGCAACGGGGCGTTAGGCTCGCGGCCAAAAAGATTGTGCCGATTAAAACCGAGGACTATCCGACGCCTGCAAAGCGCCCTCGCAATTCTCGGCTGGATCTTGGCCGGCTAGGACAGGTGTTTGCGGTTACGACGCCTCATTGGCGCGACGCGCTTGCTCCTGAACTCGCCGCTTTGGCTATCGAATTGCAATAAAACGCGTCTCGCGACAAAGCGCATCTCGCCACGAAGACGAGCGCGAGGGCGGGGTGCAAGCCATCATCGCCCGCCTGTCGACGCTCGAGCGTTCACCGCGCGCTACTGACGTTTCTATTCAAATTTGAAATTTTGGCCTCACGTTCTTTTGACGGATTAGCGGGAACCTTCGTCAAGGCTTGGCGACTGGTTGTTATTTACCTCCGGCTGACCGGAACTGGATTTGCGAATGCTGGAGCAGCGTTTCTTTCAGTCTGTTTCGGGGGTCAAATGACGATACCTGATAATTCCACGAACAATGCGCCTGTCATCAGCGGCGCGGGTCAATGGCTGAACAACGGCTATTTTACCCTTCCGCTCGATCCATTTTCCGGGGTCACAATTTCGGACCCCGATTCCGGAGCGACCGAGACGGTAACTATTTCATTAACCAATTTTGGCTCAACCACGCCGACCGACGGGAATGGCACGCTAACATTGCCGGATACTGTGCAAGGCGTCTCTTTGGTGGAAACGGCGCCAGGGGTCTACACCCTTTCGGCCGCCAGCCCAGATGTGATCACGCAGGCTCTCGACGCGATCGAATTCACCCCGATTCCCAATCCGTCGCAACCAGGGTTTACGATCACCGATTTTGACCTGTCGGTCTCGGACGGTCTGGCGACGACAACCGCGGAAAACTTCGTTCTCGCCGGAGCGCCGGTTATCACCGGGGCCGTCGCCGGACAAATGTCTTTGGAGGATCAACCTGTCAATCCGTTTAGCGCGGTCACCGTGACTGACTCTCCCGACACCACGAACATGAGTGTCATCATTCAGCTTCGTGATTCAGGCACCTCTCCGGCCGGACCGACAACCGACGCCAACGGTACGCTCGCCTTGCCGGACGCTTTGCAGGGGGACGTCTTTTTCGGCGAATTCGGCGCAGGAAACTATCTGCTAATAGGCGACTCGCCCGCCCAGATTACTGCGGCGCTTGACGCCATGGTGTTTACACCGACGCTGACGCCTCAGGGCCAGACGGTGACCACAGACTTCACGCTGACGGTTTCCGACAACGCCAGCACGTCCAACGACTACATCACTTCCGTTACCGCTACAGACCCAAACTGCTTTTGCCAGGGCACATTGATCCTCACGGAGCGCGGCGAGGTCCCAGTCGAAGATTTGGTCGTCGATGATAAAGTCGTGACGCTGTCGGGGGCGATATCGCCAATCACCTGGATCGGGCGGCGAAAAGTGGCGGCTCGCTTTTCCGACCCGGTCCGCGTGTGGCCGGTCCGCATCGCCTCCCACGCCCTCGCGGAGAATGTGCCATCGCGCGATTTGCGTCTATCGCCGGATCATGCCGTGCTCCTCGACGGCATTCTTGTTCAGGCCGGCGCGCTGGTAAACGGGACATCGATCGTGCGCGAGACGACCGTCCCTGACACATTTGTTTATTATCACATCGAACTCGACAATCACGAATTGATCCTCGCCAACAATGTGCCCGCCGAGACGTTCATCGATAACATCGGCCGCCGCGGCTTCGATAACTGGACGGAATACGAGGCGCTGCATCCACAAGGCAGCGCTATAGGCGAAATGTCCTGCCCACGCGCCAAGGCGTATCGACAGGTACCGCGGGCCATCCACGCAAGATTGGCGGCACGCGCCGCCGCGATTATCGGCGCTTACCAGGAAAAAGCCGCGTAGACGGTCGTCGGGCTGCGGTTACGGCAGACAACGCCGCCGGCGGCGAAAAAGCGGTTGAGGGCGCAATACCGCACTGTGCCTCGATCGTCCTTTCCTGCGGACGGGAAACGGGCTGGTGCTGCCGGAGTGGATTGAACACTCGACCTCCCCCTTACCAAGGGGGTGCTCTACCACTGAGCTACGGCAGCGAAGAAAAGGCGGGTCCAAGGGGCCGCGCGGACGCGGCGGAAACTGCCACAAGCATAGCGGTCGATGCAAGGCAACGCGGGCTTGCCTGACCGGCCGGCAGGCGGATAATCGCCCAATGGCCAAAACCGGCGACCGCGACACAAAACCCGAAAAATCAGGCAGCCGCGACAACCGCTTGGCGGAGGCCTTGCGCGAAAACCTGCGCCGGCGCAAGGCTCAGGCCCGTGACCGCGGCGCCGCGGCGCGGACCGAGCCGGCCGGCGACGCGCCGGCGGTAAAAGGCGGTGGGAACGGCTAAGTGCGACTTTCGCCGCATTCGAACGGCGAGGGTGGTGGCGTCAAAAGAACTTGACGTTTGCAGTCTGGCGGCCGCCGGTCCATAGATCGGACCAGCAGAGGATAAGCGGGCGGGGCGGGAATGGATCGGATACGCATCACCGGCGGTCAGCGGCTTAACGGCGCGATTCCGATCTCGGGCGCGAAGAACGCGACGCTCCCCTTGATGATCGCCGGTCTCCTCACCGAGGATACGCTAATTCTCGAAAACGTGCCGCGACTTGCCGACGTCATCCAGCTCCAGCGCATTCTCGGTAATCACGGCGTCGACATCACCATCGCCGGCAAACGGCAGGGCGACGATCCCAACAGCGGCCGCACTATCCACATTTCGGCAAAGTCTATCGTCGACACCACCGCGCCTTACGAGCTCGTCTCCAAGATGCGTGCGAGCTTCTGGGTGATCGCGCCGCTGGTTGCGCGCATGGGCGAAGCCAAGGTGTCGATGCCAGGCGGCTGCGCCATCGGCACACGCCCGGTCGATCTGCTGATCATGGCGCTGCAAGCGCTGGGCGCCGACATCGAGATCGAAGGCGGCTATGTCATCGCCCGCGCCAAAAAGGGTCTTCGTGGCGGCGAGATCGTGTTCCCCAAGGTCACGGTCGGCGGCACCCACACCGCGCTGATGGCGGCGTCGCTCGCCAGAGGCACGACGGTGATCGAGAATGCCGCGCGCGAGCCGGAGATCGGCGACGTCGCCGACTGTCTCAACAAGATGGGCGCCAAGATCTCCGGTGCCGGCACCTCGCGCATCGTCGTCGAGGGCGTTTCGCGCCTGTCTGGGGCACGCCACGCCGTGCTTCCCGACCGCATCGAGACCGGCACTTACGCCATGGCCGTAGCCATGGCTGGCGGCGAGGTGCTGTTGCAGAACGCGCGGCCGGAATTGCTGCAGGCCGCGCTTGACGTGCTGGCAAAAGCCGGCGTCGCCATCACGCCGACCAATGAAGGCATTCGTGTTGCTCGTAATGGGTCCGGACTTGCGCCAGTCGAAGTTGCGACGGCCCCGTTTCCCGGCTTCCCGACGGACCTGCAGGCGCAACTGATGGCGTTGATGACGCGTGCCGAAGGCACCTCGCATATCACCGAGACCATCTTCGAGAACCGCTTCATGCACGTGCAGGAACTGGTGCGGCTTGGCGCCCACATCCAGCTCAATGGCGAAACGGCGACCATCGAGGGCGTTGACCGGCTCAAGGGCGCGCCGGTGATGGCGACCGACCTGCGCGCATCTGTGTCGCTGGTGATCGCGGCACTCGCCGCCGAAGGCGAGACCATGGTCAACCGCGTCTATCATCTCGACCGCGGCTTCGAACGGCTCGAGGACAAGCTGTCGCGCTGCGGCGCGGCGATCGAGCGCATCAGCGCCTAGGGTGTCCCGCCGTGGCCATCGTCAAAGTCATGAGCGCAGGCGCTGTCGAGTCCATGGTGAAGGCGCTCGGCGCCGAGTTCGAACGCGATAGCGGCCACAAGCTCAATCTCGTCTTCAATACCGCGGGCAATTTGCGCGAACGCTTCCAGAACGGCGAGGAACCCGACCTTCTGATTTTGCCGCAGACGGCGATGGCGGAGTACGAAAAGCAGGGCCGCCTGGTCCCCGGCAGTCGCACCGACTTGGGCCGTACCGTCACCGGCGTCGCCGTGCGAGAGGGCGCGCCTGTCCCGGATATCTCGACGCCCGAATCCTTCAAGCAGGTGCTTCTGAAGGCCAACGGCGTCGCCTACAGCGACCCCAGGGCCGGCGGCTCATCCGGCACTTTCTTTGCCGTCCTTTTGCAGAAAATGGGCATCGCCGAGCAGGTCAACAAGAACGTTTTTCTTGGCAAGCGCGGCTACGAGGTCGCCCAGGCGGTGGCCGACGGCCGGGTCGAAATCGGCACCACCTTCATCAGCGAAATGCTGACGGTGAGGGGGGTGACCATCGTCGGCCCGCTGCCGGGCCCGATGGCCAATACCAATACCTACACCGCGGCCATTCCCGCCGGCAGCGAGCACCGCGACGGGGCCGCCGCCCTGCTGCGGGCCCTGACCGATCCGGCGTCGGCCACGCGCTGGACCAAGGCCGGCCTCGAACCCGCCTTCCTAAAATAGTGCCCTTGCGGGTCGACCGCCTCTTGCCTAATTACGCCGCAAGGGAAGCACCGATGCAGACGGACCTGCTCAAATTCATCGTCCTTGACGAAGAGGACTTAGCCGTCGTCTCCACCCACCTACAGGATGCGGTGGTGAAGGTCGCAGACGTGCATTGGCGTCCGGCCGAGAAGCGGGTAGTGGTCGGCCTTAACCGCTTCGATTGGGAAGGCGCGCAGTCCGAACAGCCGGAATACCGCCGCCGGCGGGCTGCGTTGCGCTTTGAGCGCGTACTGTCCTGCAAATGCCGTTCGGTAAACCCGGCCGGCAAGGATGCCGTGCTCAACCTGCTGGCCGTTGAATATACCGAGACGCAGGCGCCGTCGGGCGTCGTTACCCTCGTCTTCTCCGGCGGCGGGGCCTTGCGGCTGGAGGTTGAATGCCTGGAAGCCGAATTGGCCGATCTCGGCCCGATTTGGACCGCTGCCGCCTGCCCGGTGCATGTTGTTGACGAAGACATTCGTTCAAAATCCGGCAGCTGACCCGCGCAGCATCGCTGAAATTTTAGGCGCAGATTTATTGCGGCGCGCAATCGAAGTTGCTTGATCTTTACCAATTGGGATGGCGTAGTCTTGCCATAACAAAAGCAGACATGTCCGCGCTTGTGGCACGCGGCGACGAAAGCTCCGCCTGTTTGGCGGAGCTTTTTTTTATGTCTCGCCGTGGGCCCGGGACGGTCAGGGTTGACGCGCCGCCGCGCATCACTCATTGACCTGTCAACCGTGGCTCGGCCTGGCAGAAAAGCGATGCCCCTGCGCCTTGACAGTCGAAAGTCTGATTTTTCCAGCCGGTTCGAAGCCTTTCTCGGCCAGAAACGCGAGGCTGCGCAGGACGTCGAAGCGGCGGTGCGCGGCATCATTGCCGAGGTGCGCGCGCGCGGCGACCGCGCGCTCGTCGAGCTTTCGGCAAAGTTCGACCGAGTCGACCTCGGCAGGCTCGGCCTTCGCGTCAGCGCCGCAGAAATCGATGTAGCGGCGGCTTCGTGCAAGGGCGGCGCGCTCGACGCGCTCAAACTCGCGCGCGACCGCATCGAAGCCTATCACCACCGCCAGCGGCCGGCGGACGAGCGCTTCACCGATCCGCTGGGCGTCGAGATGGGCGCGCGGTGGACGGCGATCGAGTCGGTCGGGCTCTACGTACCGGGCGGCGCCGCCGCCTATCCGTCGTCGGTGCTGATGAATGCCGTGCCAGCCAAGGTCGCCGGCGTGCCGCGTCTCGCCATGGTGGTGCCGGCGCCGGACGGCAAGCTCGAGCCGTTGGTGCTGGCGGCGGCCAAGCTTGCCGGCGTCGACGAGATCTACCGTGTTGGCGGCGCGCAGGCGGTCGCCGCGCTTGCCTACGGCACCGAGACCATCGCGCCGGTTGCCAAGATCGTCGGCCCGGGCAATGCCTATGTGGCGGCGGCCAAACGCATCGTTTTCGGCCAGGTTGGCATCGACATGATCGCCGGGCCCTCCGAAGTGCTCATCCTCGCCGACAAGACTGGAAATGCCGACTGGATCGCCGCCGATCTGCTGGCGCAGGCCGAACACGATCAAAGCGCGCAGTCGATCCTGATCACCGACGATGCGGCGCTCGCCGGCGATGTCGAGAAGGCTGTTGCTGCGCAGCTCAAGACCCTGTCGCGCGCGGCCATCGCCGGCGCCTCGTGGCGTGACTTCGGCGCCATCATTACCGTGCCCCGGCTCGACGACGCCATTGCGCTGGTCGACCGCATCGCGCCCGAGCATCTCGAGATCGAGGCGGCCGACGCCGAGCAGCTCGCCGCGCGCATCCGCAATGCCGGCGCGATCTTTATCGGCGCGCATACCCCGGAAGCGATCGGCGATTATGTCGCCGGTTCCAACCACGTGCTGCCGACGGCGCGCTCGGCGCGCTTTTCCTCCGGCCTGGGGGTGCTCGATTTCATGAAGCGCACCTCGATTCTCAAATGCGGGCCGGAGCAGTTGCACGCGCTCGGTCCGGCGGCGATCGCGCTTGGCGAAGCGGAAGGCCTGACCGCGCACGCGCGCTCGGTTGCGATCCGCATGAACCGAAAATGAGCCCGGAGAAACCAGCAGCCGCGGCCACCCAGCAGCGCCTCGCCGCGGTGACGCTCGACGAGGAGACGATCGGCCGCGCCAATGCCGACGTCGAGCACGAACGCGAAGTCGCGATCTACGACCTGCTCGAGAAGAACAGCTTTGCGCCGGCCGGCCACGAACGTGGGCCTTACGCGCTGCACCTAAGCATCAACGGCAACCGGCTGGTCTTCGACATCCGCTTGACCGACGGCACGCCGGTGGTCGCGCATCTGTTTTCGCTGACGCCGCTGCGCCGGATCGTCAAGGATTACTACATGATCTGCGACAGCTACTATCAGGCGATCCGCACCGCCACGCCCGACAAGATCGAGGCGATCGACATGGGCCGCCGCGCCATCCACAACGACGGCTCGCAGATTTTGATGGAGCGGCTCAAAGGCAAGGTCACGGTCGACATCGACACCGCGCGGCGCCTGTTCACG
>DATJYA010000167.1:0-6962 GCA_035499835.1 Pseudolabrys sp. | reverse complement strand
TTCCGGCAAACTTGAGCGACGAAAGCGCCGCGCCCGCGCCAGCCCCATGGCCCGGCCTTCTACCGGTCTTGCGGTCGGCTGCCCGTATAGCGAAGCGGGCGGGTAAGTTCAATGGCGACGGGCATTTAACGGGAAAACGCCGCTGGACGTCCCACGCCGCTCACCAGCGCTTATGCTCCACCGTCACCGGCGTGCAGCCGCTGCGGCCGGAGAGAACGCAGTCCTGGTCCTTGCGCATGTCCGCCATGGTGTCGGCTATCCACAGCCCGGCGGCGCTCAAAGCCACCACAAACAGCAACGCAGCGCCGTTGATCAGCATCCGGTGCCGGTAGTCGTCGGGGGCTTCGTTGCGCTCGTATTTGGCCAGATCCTCGACCGGCGACGGTGCCGGCAGGCGCACATTGCCTGACCCGGCGCCGCGACGGCGGAAGCGCACAACCCGCGGTTCGCCCTCCGCCAAGGATGGTCCGTTTCTGGCCATGATCGGCGAACCCTACCATGGCGGGTTGGCCGTTTCGATGGCAGCATTCGCTCAGGCCCGGCGGGCATATTGCTCCGCGCGGGCGATCATGCATTACAGTGGCCGCCATGACCGATTCGGCCCGCTCGAGGGGCATTATCGCGCTATTTGCGGCCTACGTGATGGCGCTGCAAGCGCTGCTTCTGCCGCTGTCGGCCGCGGCCGGACCGCTGGCAAGTTCCGGGCTGTGCCAGAGCGCGTCGTCGATCGGCGACAGCGCGCCGGCAGGGCACCAAAACGGATGCCCCGGTGCCGCCGGCTGCTGCGTGCAATGCTGCGCGCAGACATCGCTATTGCCGCCGCCGCAAGTCGTCGCCGCAATCGCCTTTACTCGGGTCGGTGCCGCAACGTCTGCGCGTTTTGTTGCGCCGTTACCGCAGCCCCACGAACTCGGCCCCTACGTCCCTCGTGGCCCGCCTTTCACCTGACGCCGGACCGTTCGCCCACAATTATTGCCCCGTCTGCCGCGCCGAAGTTGCGCGCGCAGCATCGTCAGGAGCTCAAAGATGATCCGCTTCCCGTTTCTTGCCGCAACCCTGCTCGCCGTCGGGCTCGCCGTTCCCTTGCACGCCGAAGACGTGACGGCCGGCGCATTGAAAATCTCGGCACCCTGGGCGCGCGCCACGCCGAAGGGTGCAAGCGTCGGCGGTGGCTACATAACCATTACCAATACAGGCAGCGAGCCGGACCGTCTCATCGGCGGCTCGACCGCCATCGCCGGTCTGTTCGAAATCCATGAGATGAAGATGGACAACGGCGTGATGAAGATGCGTCCGGTCGCCGGCGGCCTCGAGATCCAGCCGGGTCAGACGGTGAAGCTCGATCCCGGCGGCTACCACATCATGTTCGTCGGGCTGAAAGAACAATTGATGCAAGGCGACCATTTCAAGGCAACGCTCGACTTTGCCAAGGCCGGCAAGGTGGACGTGGACTTCACTATCGAGGGCATGGGCGCCATGAGCATTGGCGGCACCCATCCGATTCCCGACATGTCGCACGATCAAATGCAGATGAAGAAGTAACCGTCGGTGTCACGGCGACCGGCCAGCAGCTGATCGCCTTTGGCAGTTTTGTTGCCAGACCCGGAAACGCGAACCATGGACGGGTTCCAAAGCAGAAACTTTTATACGCGCGCGGCGTTCTCCTCGTTCGGGGCAACGAAGGAGGCTGAACATGCGCTTGGCAATCTTAGGCGCGGCGATGGCCGCGACGATCTTGGGGATCTTGCCGGTTTCCGCTCAAGTTGTAATCCGCGAGCGCGATGGCGATGCGGCCGTTGTCGTGCACCGCCATCACCATTGGTGGCATGACCGCGCCGAATGTCGCACGGTTCACGTGCGCACCGTTTTGCCGGACGGCCGCGTGATCGTCAGAACACGGCACACCTGCGACTGATGGCCGGTGCCGGCTTCATCCCGGCGCCTATGCGGCGCCGGGGTGTGCTTTCCTCTAGTTCGCTTCCTTGAACGCGAGTTCGGAGGCCTCCGGCGGCAGCATATGGAAGACGTTGAGCGTCATTGAGATCAGCGCGTAATAGCCGAGGATGCCGATCAGCTCGACCATCGCCGCGTTGTCGAGAAATGCGTGCACACGCTTGTAGGTGCGGTCGCTCACGCGCCTTGTCTTGTAGAGCTCCCGGATAAACGCATAGAGCGCGCGCTCGTCCTTCGGCGCCGATTTCGGCTCGCGGCCGGTTTGCAGGTCGCGGATGGTCTTCGGCTTGACGCCGGCGCGCTCCGCCATGGGCGCGTGCGCGAACCACTCGTACTGCGCGCGCCACGCCCGCGCCGTGCACAAAATCGCAAACTCCGAGAGGCGCGGCGGCAGCGCCGTATTGTAGCGGCAGTGGGCGCCGAGCGCCTGCGCCAAATGTCCGAATTCCGGCGCATGCAGCCAGGCGGCGAAAGGCCCGCGCGGGGTGAGGTCCTTGCCGCGCGGGCCCGACCGGAGCGCTTCGAGCAACGTGCGCTGGGTCTGGTTCATTTGCCCTTCGTCGAGCAGGGCGAGGCGTGACGCCGGGCGCTTGGCGGACATGGGCTTTCCTTTTGCGTTCCTTGGAGGTCTGCGGGTGGGGTATGGAAGACGGGCTGCAAGCCGCATATTATAGCCGAAAATGCTTCGGAGGAGCGGGAGGCCGGAATGGACGACGTCACCCGATTCGCGCCCAATCTTGCTCGCTATGAGGCGCTGATGGACGTGGTGCGCAACCGGCTGACCAGCCGCGCCTTCCGCGCCGACATTCCGGTGCCGCGCCAGCATATCGAGATGGTCCTGGAGGCGGCCCGCCACGCGCCGTCGGGCGCCAACGCACAGCCTTGGCATTATATCGTCGTCACCGATCCTGCGGTAAAACAGCAGATCGCCGACTATTTCGTCGCCGAAGCGACCAAGCGCGCCAAACTGAAGATGAAGTTCCCGACGCCCAATTACCGCGGCCTTGCCGACGCGCCGGGCTTTATCGTGGTCGCCGCCGATTTCCGCTTAGTGCGCGCCTTCCCGGTGCTGATGGACGATTCCGATCTCGACAAGCTCTATCGCGAGAATGCCGAGCGCATCCTGCTGCAGAGCGTCGCCGCATCGACCATGTCGGCGCATCTGGCAGCGGCCGCGCTCGGCTATCAGGTTTGGTGGGTGACGGCGATCGGCCAAGACGACGCGCAGAAATCGCTGCGCCCGCTGCTCGGCGTACCCGACGATCTCGCCATCATCGACATCATGCTGTTCGGCGTGCCGGCGAAGCCGCCCTACAAGCGCTGGAAAAAGACGTTGCCACAGATCATGAACTGGGGCCGCTTCGACATGAAGAACTATATGAGCGTCGACGACATCGAGGCTTGGGTGCGCGACATGCGCCACAAGGTCATGTATCGCGACGAAGCGAAAGTCGATTAGGACCGTATCAGGAGGCGACGATGAAAAATAAAATTGCTGCGATTGTGGGCGGAACGGCGTTGCTGGGCGCGATCGTGTTCGCGGCCATCACGCTCGCGCCGGGGGCCGCTCAGGCTAACCCGGCTATGGCCAAGTCGACGGGCCAGCCGTGCTCGAAATGTCATACAGCGCCGCCGGCGCTCAACGACTACGGCAAGAAATACAAGGACAGCCTGAAGAAATAATCCGGCGCGCGCCGTAGCCTGACGGCCATCACCGGATTTCGGCGGTTACCCGGATCAGGCCGCGCTGGGTCATGCCCAGCGCGTTGGCGGCGGCGAGCGACAAGTCGATGACGCGGCCCTTGGTGAAAGGGCCGCGATCGTTGACGACCACGTCGACGCTGCGATGCGACCGCTGATCGGTTACGTGCACGCGGGTGCCGAAAGGCAGGGTGCGGTGCGCGCAGGTGAATTTATTCGGATCATATCGCTGCCCCGACGCCGTGCGGCCCTTGTAATCCGTGCTGTAATAGGCGGCGACGCCGGAAAATTGTCGTGGCCCTTGGGCATTGGCATTGTCGACGGCAAAGCTGCTGACAATCGCCAAACCGACCGCAATTGAAATAAACGTCCGCCCCATCGCGCCCGCCGGGTGAATAGTCGAGACCGATAAAAATGATCCTTATGGCAAAAAAACGGTCACGCCGGGCTCAAGGAACAAAAGGCGGGAACTTTGGTTCCACATCCGTCAATGCAATAGCCATCAGCGCTGGCGCGCCGACCGGCGTATCGCGGCCGAAGCCTGCTGGGCCGCGGCGCGGGTTTTCGGATTCGGCACGGCATGCGTGTCGCGCCGCCGCTGCAAGTGATCGAGCGCAAATTCGGCGCGCTTTTTGCACTCCTGGTGTAATTCTTCCAGTTCCTCGTCGGACAGATCCTCGACCGCGGCGAATTTGTTTTGGGCCCCCTTCATCGCCAGCACCAGCTCTGAGAGCTTGAGTTGCAGCGCCATGGTGTCCCGGTTCTGCGTGTTCTGGATCAGGAACACCATGAGAAAGGTAATGATGGTGGTGCCGGTATTGATTACCAGCTGCCATGTGTCGCTGTAGTCGAAGACGGGGCCGGTGACGATCCAGGCCAAGACGATAAACGCGGCGAGAAGAAAAGCGGCCGGATGCCCGCTCCAGCGCGCAATGCCTTGGGCAAAGCGCGCGAACCGGCCGTTCAGGTTGGATGCCAGGTGACCATTATGCGTAGCGGTTTGCGCCATCGAAAATCCCCACGGACGGTATGATTGTCCCGGGTTCAACGTACCAGCGCGTGGGAATGTTCCGCGAGCAAGTTGCGAGCGGCGCCTGGCTATTTGAGTTTCGGCAATGGCTGCTTGATGCGTCCGATTCCCGCCCAGGGATCCTTGCGCAGACGGGACAGCCTGGCCGGAAGATTGAGCACCGTGTATTGGTCGGCGCTCTTGAGCACGCCGAGCTCGGACCAGTCGACCGGCGTAGCGACCGGCGCGCCCGGTCGCGCGCGTGTGGAGTAGGGGGCGACGGCCGTCGCTTCACGGCTGTTGCGCAGATAGTCGATGAAAATGCGCTTGTTGCGCTTGCTCTTGGTCGCGGTGGCGGTATAGCGCTCCGGCGCATCCGCGGCCATGACCGCAGCCAGCGCGTGACAGAAATCCTTGGCCGCGTCCCACGGCGTTGGCGCAATCGGCACCACGATGTGCAGGCCCTTGCCGCCGGTCGTCTTGACGAAGGCTTTGAGCTTGAGCGCGTCGAGATGCGCGCGCACATCGCGCGCAGCGGCCACCACGTCGCCCCAGCCGGTGCCCGGTCCAGGATCGAGGTCGAACACCAGCCGGTCGGCCTTGTCGAGTTGCGCGATGCTGCTGCCGCGGACGTGAACCTCGAGCACGCCCGCCTGCACCAGCGCAATCAGGCCGTCGAGGCCGTCGATGGAAATGATCTTGCCGCCTTTTTCCGCCACCTGATGCAGGTGCTCGGCGGAGATGCCGCTTGTCGCATGCTTCTGGAAGAAGCATTGACCGGCGGCGCCTTCCGGGCAGCGCAGCAGCGCGATCGGCCGCCTTACGAGGTGCGGCTTCATCCAGTCCCAGATGCCGGCATAGAAGTCCGCGAGGTCGCGTTTAGAGACGCCGGCATCCTCCCAATAGACCCGGTCGGGATGGGTGAGCGCGATGCCGGCGACGCTGGCCGGCGCTTTCTTTACCGGCGCGCTGCGCTTGAGCGGCGCCTGCCGGCTGGTCGCCGCCATCGCCTTGACCTCGCGCACCACGTCCTTGGCCGGCTTGTCCTCGCGCAGGCCCTGGAATGAGGCTTGGCGGACGCGGCCGCCATGAGTCCAGCCGCGAAAATCGACCTCGGCGACGAGCTTCGGCGCCACCCACACCGGCGCGCGCGCGCCGCGCTCTTCCTCGGGCACCGCGTCGAACGCGGTTCTGGCAACCCGCAGCGCCGCCAGCTTGCGATAAAGCGCGCGGGCAACGTCATGGGTAAAGCCGGTGCCGGTACGCCCGGCGTAACGCAGCGTGCCGCCCTCGTAATAGCCGAGCACCAGCGCGCCGAGCGAATGCGCATCGGCGGTCGAGGGCACAAAGCCTGTGACTACCAGCTCCTGCCGGTCGGAGCACTTGGCCTTGATCCAATCGCGGCCGCGTCCGGAGCGATAGGGCGAATCGGCAAGCTTGGAGACGATGCCCTCGAGCCCCAGCTTGCAGGCGTGCTTGAGCAGAACCGAGCCGCGCTCGGTGAGCGACTCGCTGAAACGCAAGGCCCCGCCTTTGGGCAATTTCTTAAAGAGCCGCGCCAGCGCCTCTTTGCGGGCGGCGAGCGGCGAAGCGCGGAGATCCTCGCCGTCGAGATACAGCAAATCGAAAAGATAAAACGCCATGCGGTCGCGGCGGGCGTCTTTCAGGTCCTGCTGCAGCAGGGAAAAGCTGGAAACGCCATCGTCACCTTCTACTACCAGTTCGCCGTCGAGCAGCGCCGTCTCGGCGGGCAGACTGGCGATGGCGGCGGCGATGGTCGGAAACTTCCTGGTCCAATCGAGCCCACGCCGGGTCAGCAATTTGACCTTCCCGTGGTCGAGCCGCGCCTGCACACGATAACCGTCAAACTTGAGCTCGTGGATCCAGTTGGCGCTGTCCGGCGGCTTGTCGGCGAGCGTGGCAAGGCAAGGCTCGACGAAAGCGGGTAGGGCGGAATGCGGCCGCGCCGCTTTCGCGGCGCTCATGGCGCTCGCCGTCCGTCGCAAGATTGCCGCCATGGCCGCCTCGCCGTGGCGGCGCACCGATTTCGCCTTCGAGTTCCTCTTGCCCTTGTTCCGCGTGCTTGCCGCGATTTGCTCCATCGAACGGCCGCTGGCGACCGACAGCGGCTTCTCCTTGAGGATATCCTTATCGCGGGTCGCCCGCTCGGCATCGTCGTGTTGCTTGATCAGCAGCCAGTTGTTGCGCGTCTCGCCGGGGCGGCGATGCATGCGCACCAGATGCCAGCCGCCATGCAATTTCTCGCCGTCGAGCATGAAGGCGAGGTGGCCTTTTTTCA
>DATJYA010000166.1:0-6159 GCA_035499835.1 Pseudolabrys sp. | reverse complement strand
ATTCTGAACACATTTGCGGTGTTCGGCATCGGCTATCTGATCAGGCCGCTGGGTGGCATGGTCCTTGGCAGTTTCGGCGATCGTTTCGGCCGCAGGCGTGTGTTTCTTTTCAGCCTGTTCGTCATATCGCTTGCCACTTTGGGGATGGCGCTTACGCCAACTTACCGGCAAATCGGCATCGCGGCCCCCATCATTTTCGTCGTCCTGCGGTTATGCCAGGGGCTTTGCTATGGCGGCGAGCAGGCCGGTTCGCTGACCTATGTCATTGAGGTCGCGCCGCGGCGCGCCGGGCTGGCCTGCGGCTTCATTTTTTTCCTGAACGTCGCGGGCGTCGTCACCGCGAACATACTCAGCGGAATCATTCACGCGAAAATGGCGCCTGCCGACGTAGCGGCATACGGCTGGCGTATCGCCTTTATGTTCGGAGCGGGAGCAGGGTTCCTGGGCATGTTGCTCCGCCGGCGTCTGGACGAGTCGCCGGAGTTCGTCGAAATGCAGAACCATGTTCTCCGTGCGCCGCTGTCGGAACTCGTCAAGAACTACAGACCGCAAATGGTCGTCGGAACGCTGATGGTTGCGCCTTTGGCGGTGTTCGGCGGTTTGCTGTTCGCGCACATGCCCATCTACCTGATCAGGTCGATCGGCGTTGCGCCGTCCACCATCCCGAGCATCATTGCTTCCGGGAGTATCGTGATTGCGGTCGGCTCGCTTTTTTACGGCTGGCTCTCCGACGCTATCGGACAACGTATACTTTTCCGCATTGGGGCGATTTGCATGATCGTCGGCGCGTGGCCCGCTTATCACCTATTGTCCGCGAAGACCGGCGACCCATGGACCATTATCGTGATGAGCGGCGTGTTTACCGCGCTGATCAGCGGCACGATCGGCCCCCTCATCGCGCAGCTTTTTCCGACCAATGTGCGATTTACCGGTTACGGGTTCTGCTACAACGTCGGCAATGCGCTGTTCCAAAGTCTGAGTCCGTTGACGGCGGCTTACCTGATCCAGGCAACGGGCGCCCTGACGGCTCCGGCTTATGTCTGGATCGTTGCGGGGATCGTCGGGCTGCTGGCGAGCCTTTGGCACCGGAACTCGAGCAAAAAAAGCGCGGCGCGCTCGTAAGGCGGGCTTGCAGCCGTGTCGTTCAGCGCCAGCCCAAGCCTGGCGCGACGTATTTCAGGATCGCCTCGATGACGTGAGCGTTGTAATCGACGCCGAGTTGATTGGGGACGGTCAGGAGCAGCGTGTCGGCCTCGGCGATGGCCTCGTCACCCTTCAACTGTGCAATCAGCGCGTCCGGCTCGCCGGCATAGCTGCGGCCGAAAATGGCGCGCTCCTTTTCGCTGAGGAACCCGACCTGGTCCTCGCTCTCGCTGTCGTGCGCGAAATACATGCGGTCGCGGTCGTCCACGAGCGCGAAGATGCTGCGGGAAACCGACACCCGCGCCTCGCGTGCGTGCCCGGCCGCTTTCCACGCCGCGCGGTAAAGCCGGATCTGCTCGGCCTGCTGGATATGGAACGGCTTGCCGCTCTCGTCGATCTTGAGCGTCGAGCTTTGCAGGTTCATCCCCAGCTTCGCCGCCCATTCCGCCGTGGCATTGGTGCCGGCGCCCCACCAGATGCGCTCGCGCAAGGTCTCCGAATGCGGCTCGAGGCGCAGCAGGCCGGGCGGATTGGAAAACATCGGCCGCGGGTTGGGCTTGGCGAAGCCCTCGCCACGCAGCACCTCGAGCAACACCTCCGTGTGGCGCCGCGCCATGTCGGCATCGGTCATCCCCTCGGGCGGCGCGTAGCCGAAATAGCGCCAGCCGTCGATCACCTGCTCCGGCGAGCCGCGGCTGATGCCGAGCTGCAGGCGCCCGCCGGCGATGACGTCGGCGCTGCCGGCATCCTCCGCCATGTAGAGCGGGTTCTCGTAGCGCATGTCGATAACCGCGGTGCCGATCTCGATGCGCTTCGTCCGCGCGCCGACCGCGGCCAGCAGCGGAAACGGCGAGGCGAGCTGGCGGGCGAAGTGATGCACACGGAAGTAAGCCCCATCGGCGCCGAGTTCCTCGGCGGCAACGGCCAGATCGATCGATTGCCGGAGGGCGTCGGACGCCGATCGCGTCTGCGACTGCGGCGACGGAGTCCAATGGCCGAATGAGAGGAAACCGATCTTTTTCATGAGCCGCGGCCGATCCGGTTACTGCTTCACCAGCATGTACGGCGTCGCGCTTTCGGGCAGCCGGCGCCAGCTCACATTGTCGACGACCTCGAAACGCCACGGATTGCCGCGCGCCGGATAGAGCATCAGCTCGCCGCGATCCATCTGCCACTGGCCGAAATTGAGCCGCGCAATCGTCGGATCGCAGCCCGGCTGCACCGTCAGCGCCAGATTGTCGCCCGCCGGCGTCATCGCCAGAGTGAACTGGCACAGGGGTTTGCCGCCTTCGCGCATGATCGCCCAGTTGCCGGCGACCTGCTCCGGCGGCTTCGGCGGCGGCCCGGCATCGGCGGCGCTCTGCAGGAACAGGACGCCCAGGCCCGGTGTCGGCGCCTCGTAGATATTGTCCTCAACCTCGCTGAATTCGATCAGCGTCTTCTTCTGCGCGTCGAGCAGCCGCAGCAGGTCGTTCTCGGGGAAGATCCAGCCGGCCACCTCGGCGACGATGGGAAACAGGCTGGCGCAGTTCCTGTCGAACTCGACCTTGAAGCCGACCGCCGTCGGATCGGCCTTGAACGTCGCGGTGCAGATCTTGTCGCGGTCGGCGTTGGAGAATTCCCAGGTGCCGATCAGCCCTTTGGCGGAGTCGCCAAGCGTCGGCGCCTGCGCCAGGGCGGCGCCGCCCGCGGCCACGGCAATGAGGATCGCGCCGAGGCGAAACATCATGCGCGTTTCGGCGGATAGGGCGTTTCCGGCACCGGCGTCAGCGGCGGCTTGCCGGCGGCCCAGGCCAGGATGTTGTCGACCACGAGCTGATCCATCGCCGCGCGCGTCGCCTCGCTCGCCGAGCCGAGATGCGGGAACAGCACGACGTGGTCCATCTCCAGGAGCTCCTTCGGCACGTGCGGCTCCTTGGCGAAAACGTCGAGGCCGGCCGAGTAGATCGTCCTGGTCTTCAGCGCCTCGATCAGCGCCGGCTCGTCGATGACGCTGCCGCGAGCCATGTTGATGACGACGCCGTTCGCGCCCAGCGCCTTGAGCACCTCGGCATTGATCATGTGCTGCGTCGCCGGCCCGCCGGGCACGATGATCATCAAGGTGTCGACGTCGCGCGCCATGTCCAGAAGCCTGGGATAATATTTGTAGCCGACGCCGGCCTGCGGGTTGCGGCTGTGATAGACCACCGGCACACCGAAAGCCTCCAGCCGCCGCGCGATGGCCCTGCCGATGCGGCCCATGCCGACCATGCCGACGGTGCGGCCCTGCAACGTCGCCTTGGTCAGGGGATAGTGCTTTTCGACCCATTTGCCGGCGCGCAGGTAGCGCTCGGCCTGGGGAAATTCGCGCAGCGTGCAGAGCAAGAGGCCGAGCGCGGTGTCGGCCACTTCCTCGTTGAGCACATCCGGCGTGTTGGTGACGACGATGCCGTGCGCGCCCGCCCATTTGGCGTCGACGTGGTCGTAGCCGACGCCGAAGCTCGAAATCTGCTCGAGCCTGGGGAATTTCTGCATGAAGGCCGAGTCGAGCTTGTTCGCCGTATAGGCGATGGCGACGGCGCGGACCTTGCCGCCGATCTCCTTGATGAAGGCCTCCGGATCCTTGGCGTCGGCGAGGTAATGCAGCGTGACCTTCGGCTCGAGGCCCTTGACCATGACCGGCTTTTTCTGTCCGACCAGCAGCACATCCGGCTTTTCGCCAGCCATTTGCAAATCCCCTTTTGACTAGACCAACGCGGTGACCGGCATTTCGACAAAGCCCTTGAAGGCGGCCAGCAGTTCAGCGCCGAGCGCGCCATCGACCACGCGATGGTCGCAGGACAATGTGGCCGTCATCTGGCTCACGAATTTGACGCCGCCATCTTCGCCCTCGACGGGCGCGCGCCGCGCCGCGCCAACAGCAAGGATCGTCGCGTGCGGCGGATTGATGATGGCGGCAAATTCGCGCACGCCATACATGCCGAGATTGGAGATGGCGCTGGCGCCGCCCTGATATTCGGTGGGCTTGAGTTTCCTCGCGCGCGCGCGTTCGGCAAGGTCGCGCATCTCGGCGGAAATCGCGGTCAGCGTCTTTGTCTCCGCTTGGCGGATCACCGGCGTCATCAGGCCGCCGTCGAGCGCCACCGCCACGCCGATGTCGGAATGCTTGAAGCGCAACATGCGGTCGCCGGCCCATACCGCATTGGCGGCGGGGATGCGTTGCAGCGCCGCCGCCCAGAACTTGACGATGAAATCGTTGAGCGACAGCTTGAAGAGGGGCGCGCCGTCCTCGCCCTTGGGCGCGGCGGCGTTGGCTTCCTCGCGCATGGCCAGCAGCCGCCCGATATCGAGATCGGCGGTCAGATAGAAATGCGGGATGGTTTGCTTGGCTTCGACCAGACGCCGGGCGATGGTCGCGCGCATGGCATCGAGCGGCACTTCCTCGTATTGCGTTTCGGCGTAAAGCGCCTTCACCTGCGCCGCGCTCGCACCCATCGCCATCGCCGGGGCGGCCGGCGCCGCGGTCGCAACGTCGCGAGCGACGATGCGGCCATGCGGGCCGGAGCCTGAAATGCCGGCGAGGTCGATGCCGCGCTCGCCGGCCAGCCGCCGCGCCAGCGGCGTCACCACCGCGCCGCCCGACAGTCTCGCCGGGCCGAAATTGCGCTCGGGGGTCACCACCACGCGGAACGGATCGCGTTGTGCGAACGGGATTGTTGAACGGGCGCCGGCTTCCGCACTCCGTTCATTCCCGCGAAAGCGGGAACCCAGTTCTTCCTTAGAGGCCTGGGCGGTCCGCTCCTGGGTTCCCGCTTGCGCGGGGACGAACGGGGTTTGCTGCGGCGCTTTAGAAGATGCAGCCGCCTTTGCCTGCGCGCTGTCTCCCGCTCCCGCGATCACCGCCACCACCGCACCGACCTTGGCGACCTCGCCGACCTGGAAGCGGATGTCGGTGAGCGTGCCGGCAAAGATCGACGGCACTTCCATCGAGGTCTTGTCGGTCTCGATCTCGAACAGGTTGTCGCCCGGCTTCACGGCATCGCCGGCCGATTTGAACCATTTGACGATCTTGCCCTCGGCGACGGTCTCGCCGAGCTGCGGCATCAGCACGTCCATTCCATTCACACTCGTTGCGATTCTATCGTTCCCTCCCCCCTTGTGGGGGAGGGACAGGGAGGGGGGTCGTTGCAACCGCGGAAGAAAGCAGCCACCCCCCTCCCCAACCCTCCCCCACAAGGGGGGAGGGAGCAGAATAGAGCATGGCGCACGGCTGCGAGACCGGCGTCACCAGCTCACCGACACATATTGCGTCTCGAGAAATTCCTTCATGCCTTCCGCCGCGCCCTCGCGGCCGAGGCCGGACTGCTTGACGCCGCCGAACGGCGCCGCCGGATCGGAGACGAGACCGCGGTTCAAGCCGATCATGCCGAAATCGAGCTTCTCGGAGACACGCATGCCGCGCGAGAGGTCCCTGGTGTAGAGATAGGCAACGAGGCCGTATTCGGTATCGTTGGCGCGCTTGATCGCCTCGTCCTCGGTCTTGAAGGTCTGGATCGAGGCGACGGGCCCGAAGATTTCCTCGTTCAGCATCTTCGAATCGTCGGCTACGTTGGTGAGCACGGTCGCCGGATAGAAGAAGCCGGGGCCGTCGGGCAGCTTGCCGCCGGTCAGCACCTTGGCGCCTTTCTTCACCGCATCGTCCACCAGCTCGATCACCTTGTCGCGGCCGTCCTTGTTGACCAGCGGCCCAAGATTGACGCCCTCGTCGAGGCCGTTGCCTATTTTCAGCCCGCCCATCTTGGCGGTGAGCTTCCTGGCGAATTCGTCGTGGATCTTCTCGTGCACGTAGAAGCGGTTGGCCGCGGTGCAGGCCTCGCCCATGTTGCGCATCTTCGCGATCATGGCGCCGTCGATGGCCGCGTCGATGTCGGCATCCTCGAAGACGATGAAGGGCGCGTTGCCGCCCAATTCCATCGCCGGCTTGAGGATATTGTCGGCGGCTTCATGCAGCAGCTTGCGCCCGACTTCGGTCGAGCC
>DATJYA010000165.1:0-2871 GCA_035499835.1 Pseudolabrys sp. | reverse complement strand
CTAGCGGTAGGGGCGGAAACCCGGCACTGTCCCTTCCGTTGAGGCCCCGGTCCTGAGAGGGACCGGGGCCTCTCTTTTTTGCGCTGGCGCGGGCCAAAATCCGCTTGCCGGCCCGATGGTTAATCGGGTCTTAACCTCGCCGCACCTATGCTGATTACTGATCGTGTCGCGGGCCTTTGTCCCGCCCATTAGCCGCATGTCCCTGATGACCGCCCAGCGTGAGCCTTCCGCAGTGGCTGCCCAAGCGGCCAATTCCCGCTCACCCTTCGTGCGGCTGACCGAGCTGATCGCCGGCATCGAACCGGGCAAACCGGTGATCAACGTCTCGGTCGGCGAACCGCAGCATGCGATCCCGCCCTTCGTCGGGCCGGTGCTTACCGCCAACCTCGGCGAATTCGGCCGCTATCCGGCAAACAAAGGCGCCGAACCGTTCCGCCGCGCCGCCGCGCTTTGGCTCGGCCGCCGCTACAAGCTCGCGCGCCCCGTCGACGCCGACAGCGAAGTGCTGGTGCTCAGCGGCACGCGCGAAGGTCTCTTTCTCGCCGCGATCGCCGCCAAGCGCTGGGTGCCCCGCCGCGCCGGCAAGCCGGCGGTGCTGATCCCCAATCCGTTCTACGCCGCCTATGCCGCCGGCGCCCTGGCCGCGGATTGCGAGCCGGTCTATCTGCCGGCGACGCGTGCAACCGGATTCCTGCCCGATCTCGGCGCGCTCGACGATGCGCTGCTCGCGCGCACCGTCGCCTGCTACCTCGCCTCACCGTCCAATCCGCAAGGCGCCGTCGCCAGCCGCGCCTATCTCGAGAAGCTCGCCGCGCTCGCACGCCGCTTCGGCTTTCTGGTATTCGCCGATGAATGCTACAGCGAGATCTACAGCGAGCACGCGCCGCCCGGCATGCTGGAAGCGGCCGGCGCCGATTTCGCCAACACGGTCGTCTTTCATTCGCTGTCGAAGCGATCGAACCTGCCCGGCCTGCGCGTTGGATTTGCCGCCGGCGACCGCCGCTTTCTCTCCGCCTTCCTCGAGCTGCGCAATGTCTCGGCGCCGCAGGTTCCGGTGCCGCTGCAGCACGTCGCCGTCGCCGCCTACAATGACGAGGCGCACGTGGTGGAAAACCGCAAGCTCTACTCCGCCAAATTCGATCTCGCCGACCAGATCATCGGCGACCGCTACGGCTATGTGCGGCCGGCCGGCGGTTTCTTCCTCTGGCTCGACATATCGAAATTCGGCGGCAGCGAGGCGGTGACCAAGCGTCTCTGGAAAGACGCCGGCGTGCGCGTCGTGCCCGGCCGCTACCTCGCGCACGAACAGACCGACGGCAGCAATCCCGGCGAAGGCTATATCCGCATCGCCATGGTGCAGGACCAGACCGCAACCGCCGAGGCGCTGCATCGCCTCGTCGCTGTGCTGGAGTAACGCATGATCCCGGAAAGCGGACACCGGTTTTCGAAAAAGATCGTGCGGGTAAAGGGGTAGCAATGCCGGCTATCGATCGCAGCCTCGACATCGTCGCCTTCGTCTCGGAGCATTTCCGCGACATCGTGCGCCGGCGTCTGCGCGAGCTCGCCGGGATTGCCTTGATCACGCTGGCGCTGCTCGGGGCCATCGCGCTCGCCACCTGGTCGGTGCAGGACCCCTCGCTCAGCCACGCCACGCAGAAATCCGTGCACAATCTGCTCGGTTTCCCCGGCGCCATCTTTGCCGACCTGGCGATGCAGCTCCTCGGCCTCGCCGCCGTATTGCTGCTGCTGCCGGAAGCGCTGCTCGGCTGGCGGCTGCTGTCGCACCGGCCGCTGGGCGAAAAATGGCGGGGCGCGATCTGGATTCTCGCCGCGCTGCTCGCCGCCGCCTTCGCCTCGACGCTGCCGCGCATCGGCTCATGGCCGCTGCCGGCCGGTCTCGGCGGCGTCATCGGCGACGCCGTGCTGCGTTTGCCGGCGATGATCTTCCACGCGCCGCTCGCCGGAATGAGCCGCGTCATTGCAGCGGTGCTGCTTGGCGCCACCACCGCGGTAACCTTGGTGCTCGCGGCCGGGTTCAAGGGGCTGCCGCCGGACACGCGTGAAATCGAGGACGACGAGGAAGAAGAGGAAGAGGAGGATCGCGATCGTGCCTCCGCCTGGCTCGGCCTCATCGTGCACGCGCTGCTGAGCTGGAAGGCGCGCGCCGCGCGCATGTTCAAACGCAAGCCGCGCCAACCGACGCGCGCCGCGCAAATGACGCCCGACGGCCGCTTCGAGCCGCGTTTTGACGGCGCGTCGCGCGCGCCGTCGATCGAACCGGACATCGATGAGGACGATGAGGATGGCGAGCCGGAAGCCGCGCCGCGCCGGCGCCCGACCCCGCGCGTGCCGGCCCGCCGCTCGAGCGGCGGCTATACGCTGCCCTCGCTCAATCTGCTCACCGCCCAGCGCGCCTCCGAGCGCACCACGCTGTCGAAGGACATCATCGACGCCAACGCCGTGGCGCTGGAGAGCGTGCTTGCGGATTTCGGCGTGCGCGGCGAGATCATCAATGCCCGCCCCGGCCCGGTGGTCACGCTTTACGAGCTCGAGCCGGCGCCCGGCATCAAGTCGTCGCGCGTGATCGGCCTTGCCGACGACATCGCCCGCTCGATGAGCGCGGTGTCGGCGCGCGTCGCCGTCGTCTCCGGCCGCAACGCCATCGGTATCGAACTGCCCAATCCGACGCGCGAAAAGGTCTATCTGCGCGAGCTGCTGTCGGCGCACGAATACAACCAGAGCGCCGCCAAGCTGCCGCTCTGCCTTGGCAAGACCATCGGCGGCGAGAGCGTCATCGTCGACCTCTCGCGCATGCCGCATCTGCTGATCGCCGGCACCACCGGCTCCGGCAAATCGGTCGCCATCAACACC
>DATJYA010000164.1:0-2723 GCA_035499835.1 Pseudolabrys sp. | reverse complement strand
CGCCGGCGTCGGGCAGGTCGGTGATGTCGATCGCGATCAGATCCATGGAGACTCGACCCACGATTGGGCAACGTTGGCCCGCGATCACGGCGCTGCCGCCCGGCCGCTCATCGGTCGAACTCGCCGCGCGCAGGTAGCCGTCGGCATAGCCGACGCCGATGACCGCGAGGCGGGTCGAACGCTTCGCCGTCCACATGCCGTCATAACCGATGGTTTCGCCGCGCGTGACGTTGCGCACCTGGACGATGCGCGCGCGCAATTCCACCACCGGCAGCATCGGGTTGTTGCGGCCGGGCGTCGGGTTGACGCCGTAGAGCGCGACCCCGGGCCGCACCATGTCGCAGTGCGCGGCCGCATCAAGAAAGATGCCAGAGGAATTGGCGAGCGAAGAGGCAATGCCGCGGTAGAGGATGCGCACCTCGCGGAACAGCTTGATCTGCCGCTCGTTGAGCGGATGCTCGGTGAGCTCGGAGCAGGCGAGGTGGCTCATCAGCAAGGTGATGCCGTGGTTCTCGCTGCGGATGCGCGGCGCCAGCGCCGCCGCCTCGTTCGGGGTGATGCCGAGGCGGTTCATGCCGGTGTCGACATGGAGCGCGGCGCCGCCGCGCCATTGCCGCGCGTTGCAAAATGCATCCCACTCGGCGAGTTCGACCAGGCTGCCGATCACCGGGCGGGCGTTGACCTCGGCGAAAATCGCCGCCGTTCCCGGCGCCAGGCCATTGAGCACGTAGATGGCCTGCTGCGGCGCGGCGGCACGGGCACGCCGCGCCTCGGCGAGATCGGCGACAAAGAACGACCTGCAGCCGGCCTTGGCGAGGCGGGTAACGACCGGCCCGATGCCGCAGCCATAGGCGTCGGCCTTGACCACGGCGGCGCTTTCGCTCGGCAAGACGCGAAGGCCAAGCGCGCGCCAATTGGCCTCGATGGC
The DNA here is from genome assembly GCA_035499835.1 of Pseudolabrys sp. GTDB lineage: Bacteria > Pseudomonadota > Alphaproteobacteria > Rhizobiales > Xanthobacteraceae > Pseudolabrys. Next base: position 1,795 of record DATJYA010000164.1, on the reverse strand, counting down.
GGAAAGATCGACCGTGAGAATGCCGCCGGCTTCGTCTTCCCGCGGTCCGGCCGTGGCGGCAACGTCGTCCGCCGGTGTCGACGTCTCGTCCGACGCAATGGATTGCAGATCAGTCATGACGGCCGTTTCATAGCGGGCGCATAGCGCGGCGTCCATGCGGCCGATGGTGAGCCCAGGTGTTCCGCGCGGAATGATCGGCGTGACTGGGGCGCTCACGCATCGCGCCGACGTGACCCTACATGCGCTCGGGCAGGTGGTCTTCGCGCGCGAGCGAAGAGAAGCGCGTCAGCGCCCCCTCGAACTGCAGATCGACCGTCCCGGTCGGTCCGTGACGCTGTTTGCCGATGATGACTTCGGCCTTGCCGTGCACTTTTTCGCCTTCCGCCAGCCACTCGGCGAATTTTTCGCGGTTGGTTTCCAGCGGCTTGCGCATCTGGTGGTAATATTCCTCGCGGAACACAAACAGCACGACGTCGGCGTCCTGCTCGATCGATCCCGATTCACGCAAATCCGAAAGCTGCGGGCGCTTGTCATCGCGGCTCTCGACCTGGCGTGACAATTGCGACAACGCCAGGATCGGCACATTGAGCTCCTTGGCCAGCGCCTTGAGCTTGGTGGTGATCTCGGTGATTTCCTGCACACGGTTCTCGGCGGAACGTCGGGTCGAGCCTTGCAGCAATTGCAGATAGTCGATGATCAACAGATCAAGCCCGCGCTGACGCTTGAGCCGGCGGGCACGTGCTGCGAGCTGCGCTACCGACAAGCCGCCGGTCTCGTCGAGATAGAATGGCAGACCCTGCAGCTCGACCGAATGGTCCTTGATCCGCTCGAAGTCGGCTTCGCTGATGCCGCCGCGGCGAATTTGGCTTGAGGGAATGCCGGTTTGCTCGGCGATGATGCGGGTCGCGAGCTGCTCGGCCGACATTTCCAATGAGAAGAAGCCGACGATGCCGCCGTTGGTGGTCACGGTATGGCCGTCTGCGCGCACTTCGCCGCGCCAGCCCTTGGCGACTTTATAGCCGATATTGGTCGCCAGCGCGGATTTGCCCATACCCGGCCGGCCCGCCAGGATAATCAAGTCGGATGACTGCAAGCCGCCCATCATGCGGTCGAGGTCGTCGAGCCCGGTCGCCAGTCCCGACAGCTTGCCGTCGCGCTGATAGGCGTGCGCGGCCATGTCGACCGCGGTCGTCAGCGCCTGGGCGAAGCGCTGAAAGCCGCCGTCGTAGCGCCCGCTCTCGGCCAATTCATAAAGGCGGCGTTCGGCATCCTCGATCTGATTGCGCGGCGAGAAATCAACCGGCGCGTCGTAGGCGACATTGACCATATCCTCGCCAACGAGGATCAGTGAGCGGCGGATGTGCAGGTCATAGATGGTATGGCCGTAGTCCTCGGCGTTGATAATGGTGGTGGCTTCGGCCGCGAGCCGCGCAAGATATTGGGCCAGCGTCATGCCGCCGATGTCGACATTGCCGTCGAGGAAAGTCTTCAGCGTCACCGGCGTAGCGATTTTGCCGGCGCGGACGAGATCGCGCGAGAGCTGATAGATTTTCTGATGGATCGGCTCGAAAAAATGCTCCGGATTGAGGAAATCGGAAACCCGGTAGAGCGCCTCGTTGTTGACGAGGATCGCGCCCAATAGCGCCTGTTCCGCTTCGATGTTGTGCGGTGCGGAACGGTAGAGCGGGGCAGGCTCTGCGGCCTGCTTGCGGGCGGTCGAATCAGCGAGTGCCATGGATTGTCGTGCTTACCCGGGAATTGTGGCATAGCACGCGCTTTCGTGGCGGCATCGCCG
>DATJYA010000163.1:0-6659 GCA_035499835.1 Pseudolabrys sp. | reverse complement strand
CACGTAGGTGCGGCCGGGCGCCAAGGGCTCGAGCGCCAGCACCGGGACGCCGATATTGCCGCCCATCTGCACGTCGCGGCCGGCGCTGGCGAGAATGTGGCTGATCAGCGCCGTGGTCGTCGATTTGCCGTTGGTGCCGGTGATGGCGACAAACGGACAATTGGCGCCGGAGAGCGCGCGCTCGCGGCAGAACAGCTCGATATCGCCGATGATGTCGACTTCGGCCTTGTGCGCGAGCTTCACGCTCCAGTGCGGCGCCGGATGGGTCAGCGGCACGCCCGGCGCCAGCACCAGTGCGGCAATCTTCGACCAGTCGACCTCGCGCAAATCCTGCACGATGAGGCCCGCTGCCTGCGCGTTGGCCCGGCTTTTCTCGTCGTCGTCGAAGACGATGACCCTGGCGCCGCCCTTGATCAGCGCGCCGGCGGCCAAAAGTCCGGACTTGCCGAGGCCGAATATCGCGACCGTCTTGCCGGCGAAAGTCGTGACCGGGATCATCGTTTTCGCGTCGGCCGCTTGCGGATGTTCGCAGAATTGACCACGGCCGCCGTCACATCGGACGGCGCGACCGGAATGATTTCGAAATCGACCAGATCACGCCACTGCCCGATCCACTGCATCAGCAGGGCGATATCGTCGCATTCCATGACCTGAAAGCAGCGGGCAAAGTTCGGCTCGATCCAACTGCCGTGATATTTCAGACCGTCCGGCGCCATGCGTCCCTTGGCGCGGAAGCGGGCATAGACCGGAGCCGGGTCGCGGCCCTTGAAGTGCTCGATCACCATGAAAAGCATGATCGCCGTCCCACCGCTCAGCGTAGTTTCAGCGAGGCGAGGCCGGCGAGCGCCAGCACCACGGCGACGATCCAGAAGCGGATGACGATCTGCGGCTCGGTCCAGCCGAGCTGCTCGAAGTGATGGTGGATCGGCGCCATCTTGAACACGCGCTTGCCGGTGAGCCTGAAGGAGACGACCTGCACGATTACCGACACCGCTTCGAGCACGAACAGGCCGCCAATGATCGCGAGCACGATCTCATGCTTGACCGCGACCGCGATCGCGCCGAGCAGGCCGCCAAGCGACAGCGAGCCGGTGTCGCCCATGAAGATCGAGGCCGGCGGCGCGTTGAACCAGAGGAACCCGAGGCTCGCCCCGATCACCGCGCCGCAGACCACCGACAGTTCGCCGGTGCCGGCGACGTAATGGATTTGCAGATATTCCGAGAACAAGGCATTGCCGACAAGATACGAGATCAGCCCGAAGCTCGCTGCCGCGATCATCACCGGCACGATGGCGAGGCCGTCGAGGCCATCGGTGAGGTTCACGGCATTGCCGGCGCCGACGATGACGAGCGTGCCGAGCAGGAAGAAGGCCCAGCCGATATTGATCACCATCTCCTTGAAGAACGGGAACACCAGCGAGGTGGCGATCGATCCGCGGCCGAGATAGGCAAAGGCCATGCAGGCGATGACGGCGACGAGAGTTTCCGCGACAAGGCGGGCGCGGCCGGAAAAACCCGCATTGCTCTGCTTGGTGACCTTCAGGTAATCGTCGTAGAAGCCGATGAGCCCGAAGGCGAGCGTGACCCCGAGCACGATCCACACATAGGGGTTCATCGGGTTCGCCCAGAGCAGCGTCGACACCAGCAGGCCCGACAGGATCATCAGGCCGCCCATGGTCGGCGTGCCTTTCTTGCTGATGAGATGGGACTGCGGGCCGTCGACCCGGATCGGCTGACCCTTGCCCTGCCGTTCCCGCAACGCCTCGATGATCGGGCCGCCGAACAGAAAGACAAAGGCCAAGGCGGTGACCACCGCGCCGCCGGTGCGGAACGTGATGTAGCGGAACACGTTGAGAAAGGTGAGCTTGTCGGAAAGCTCGGTCAGCCAATAAAACATCGAGTTAGCTTAGCCCGTTATGTCCTGACACGTGATCCCCGCCGAAAACCGGTCCCCACCTTTCGGGATCATGGGCTAGGCCTCGTCGAGGACGGCGGCGCGCAAGAACCGGCGCTCCAGCGCCTTGACGATCGGCCCCATTTTCGACCCCAGCGAGCCCTTCACCATGACCGCGTCGCCGGCGCGGATGGCGGCGAGCACGGTCGGTTCGAGCGCCACAGCGGTCTCGGCATAGCCGCCTCTGCTGGCGGAGGGAAGAGCCTCCCACAGCGCGTGCATCTGCGTGCCGGAACAAAACACCAGGTCGACCTTGGCGGCGGCAAGCGGCTCGGCCAGGCTGCGGTGCAGCATGGCTCCCTCGCCGCCGAGTTCCAGCATGTCGCCGAGCACGGCGATGCGCCGCCCGTGCGGGCCGAGCGGGGCCTGGCCGAGCAGCGCAATGGCGGCGCGCACGGAGGCGGGGTTGGCGTTGTAGCTCTCGTCGATCAGCAGCGCGCTGCCGCCGGGCAGCGCGAGATTGATACGCGTGCCGCGGCCGGCCGCGGGTTTGAGCTTGTCGAGCGCCAGCGCCGCAAGCGCGAGATCCGCGCCGGCGAGCGCCACCGCCGCGAGCACGGCGAGCGAATTGAGCACCAGATGCAGGCCGGGCGCGCCGAGCTTGTAGGTGACGTCATGGCCGAGGATGCGCGCATCGACGGTCGAGCATTCGGCCTGCAGCGAATGACGCAGCAGCCGCGCGTCGGCGTTCTCGGCTTCGCCGAAGGAGACAATGCGGGCAACGCCGGCGGCTCTGGCGGCATCGGCGAGCCGCTGGAATTGCTCGTTGTCGCGGTTGAGCACGGCGGCACCGCCCGGCTCCACGCCGGAAAAGATTTCCGCCTTGGCGTCGGCGATTTTCTCGAGCGAGCCGAAATATTCAAGATGCACCGGCGCAATCGTGGTGACGATGGCGACATGCGGGCGCACCAGCCGCGTCAGCGGCGTGATCTCGCCGGCATGGTTCATGCCGATTTCGAACACGGCGTATTTGGCCGACGCCGGCAGGCGGGCGAGCGACAACGGCACGCCCCAGTGATTGTTGTAGGAGGCGGCCGAAGCATGGGTCTCGCCGTCGGCCGAAAGCGCAAGCGCCAGCGCCTCCTTGGTCGAGGTCTTGCCGACCGAGCCGGTGACCGCGATCACCTTGGCGCGCGAACGGGCGCGGGACGCGCGGGCCAGATCGCGCAAGGCCTCGAGCACGTCGTCGACGGCGAGCAGCGGCGCGCCGGCAAAACGCGCGGCTTGCGCGCGCGCCACCACGGCCAAGCCGGCGCCGGCTTTCAGCGCGGCTTCGACAAAGTCATGGCCGTCGCGGTTCTCGCCCTGGATGGCGAAGAAGGCATCGCCTTTTTTCAGCGAGCGGCTGTCGATGGAGATGCCGCCGATATCCGCCGGCAGCGCGCCTGATGTGTCGGCGCGCATCGCCGCCGCCATGGCCTCGGTGGTCCAGAGGGAGATCATGCTTGGCATGCCCTCGCGGCAGGCTCTCTTCCCCGCCCCCTCACCCGGCTCGCGCTCGGATTCCCTCCGCGCGAGCCACCCTCTCCCTCGAGGGGAGAGGGGAAGCGAGAGTGCCGCAGCGCCTGCAATACCGTCATGCCACCTTGTCCTTCAGCACTGCGGCTACGGCTTCGTGATCGGAAAACGGCAGCACGCGGTCGCCCACGATCTGGCCGGTCTCATGGCCCTTGCCGGCGATCAGCAGCACGTCGCCTTTCTTCAAGCTGGCGATACCGGCGCGGATGGCCTCGGCGCGGTCGCCGATCTCGGTGGCGCCCGGCGCAGCGGCAAGGATGCCGGCGCGGATGGCGGCAGCCTGCTCGCTGCGCGGGTTGTCGTCGGTGACGATGACGCGATCGGCGTTCTCCACGGCAATCCGGCCCATGATCGGCCGCTTGCCGGCGTCGCGGTCGCCGCCGGCGCCGAACACGACCACCAGCTTGCCGCTGGCATAGGGACGCAGCGCGGCAAGCGCCTTGGCCAGCGCGTCAGGCTTGTGCGCGTAGTCGATGAAGATCGGCGCGCCATTGGCGCTGCCGGCCAGTTCCAGCCGGCCCTTGGCGCCCGAGAGCTTTTCCAGCGCGGCAAAGACCCGCGCGGACGCGGCACCGGTGGCAATGGCAAGCCCGGCGGCCACGGCCGCATTCTGCACCTGAAAGGCGCCGACCAGCGGCAGCCGCACTTTGTAGTTTTGGCCGCCGTGGGCGAGCGTAATGACCTGGGCAAAGCCGTCGATCTCGCCGGCAACAAGCTTGATGTCATCGCCGTGCACGCCGACGGTCATCACCTTGAGGCCGCGCCGCTTTGCCGCTTCGACCACCTGGCCGCCATAGCAATCGTCGACGTCGATCACCGCCGCGCCGCCCGGCACCACCAGTTCGCTGAACAGGCGCAGCTTCGCCTGCAAATAGGCTTCCATGCTCGGATGATAATCGAGATGGTCGCGCGATAGATTGGTGAAGGCGCCGGCGGCGATGCGCACGCCGTCGAGCCGGTGCTGGTCGAGGCCGTGCGAGGAGGCTTCGAGCGCGAGATGCGTGACGCCTTCGCTCGCCAATTGGTCGAGCATGCGATGCAGCTCGACCGGATCGGGCGTGGTCAGCGCGCCGTATTTTTCGCCCTTCGGCGACACCACGCCGACGGTACCGATGCTCGCCGCGGAGAAGCCCAGCGCCGTCCAGATCTGCCGTGTGAAGGCGGCGACCGAGGTCTTGCCGCTGGTGCCGGTGACGGCGCCGATGGTCGCCGGCTGCCGCGGATAAAATTTCGCCGCGGCAAGCGCCAGCGCGCGGCGCGCGTTCTCGACCGCAACGAAGACGACATTGTCGGGCAGACCTTCGGGCCGCTGCTCGGCGGCGACCGCCACGGCGCCGGCGGCCGCCGCGGCGCGGGAAAAATGCGCGCCGTCGGCCCTGGCGCCGGCGATGGCGACGAACAGAAAACCCGGCTTGATCCTGCGGCTGTCGGCGGACAATCCGGCCACGTCGATGCCGGCCACACGCGCATCGATCGTCGCTTGCGGCAGGAGATCGCCGAGCCTCACCGCGTTTCCTTCGCGCTCACCAACAGCAATTGATCGGCCCTGGGCAGGTCGAAGCGCGGCGGAATGTCGAGCAGCGGCGCGATGCGTGAAATCACCGCCGCACCGGTCGGCACCGCGTTCCACCCCGAGGTGCGGAAGCCGTGGGTCTCAGCCGAGCCTTCGGGTTCGTCGAGCATGATCAGCAATAAATAGCGCGGTTTGTCGGCCGGTAGAATGGCGGTGAAACTGGTCAAAACCTTGGTCTTGGAATAGCGGCCGCCGACCACCTTGTCGGCGGTGCCGGTCTTGCCGCCGATATAGTAGCCGGGGACGTCGGCCTTGCGGGCGGTGCCTTTTTCCACGTTCAGCCGCATCAGATAGCGGATTTCCTCGCTGGTCGCCGGCTTGATCACCTGTTTGGCGATCTTGTCGGCATCCTCGCGGCTGCGCTTGAGGAATGTCGGGTGGATGAGCCGGCCGCCGTTGACCAGCGCGGCGATCCCCATCACCGCCTGCAAGGGCGCAACCGAGAGGCCCTGGCCGAAGGCGATGGTCATGGTGTTGAGCTCGCTCCAGTTCTTCGGCACCAGCGGCTCGGCGCTTTCCGGGAGCTCGGTGCGCAGCCGATCGAGTTCGCCCATCTTCTTCAGGAACGCCTTGTGATACTCGACGCCCATCGTCATGGCGATGCGCGCGAAGCAAATATTCGACGAGTAGGTGTAGCACTCGGGCACCGAGAGGAAGCGGCCCTGCGGCTCGAAATCGTGGATGGTGAATTTGCCGTAGCGCAGCGAAGCGCGCGCGTCGAATTTTGAATCGAGCGTCACCTTGCCGCTGTCGAGCGCCATGGCCAGCGTCAGCGACTTGAAGGTCGAACCCATCTCGTAAACGCCGGTGGTCAGCCGGTTGATGCGCGTCGGGTCGTTCGCCTCTTTGGGATTGTTCGGGTCAAAGTCCGGCTCCGACACCATGGCGACGATCTCGCCGGTGTTGACGTCGACGACGACGCCGGAGGAAGCCTTGGCCTTGAATTTCTCGCGCGCCTTGATCAGCTCGTCGCGCAGCGCGTATTGCACGCCGAGATCGAGCGCGAGCTGCACCGGCCGCTGCAGCCGGTCGGTGGCGAGACCGGCCATGTGCAGCGCGGCGAGCCCCTGCCCGTCGAGCCACTTCTCGATGCCGGCGATGCCCTGGTTGTCGATGTTGACCAGCCCGGTGACGTGCGACACCACCGGACCGTTGGGATAGACGCGCTTGTTCTCATTGAGGAAGCCGACGCCGGGAATGCCGAGCCGGTGAATCTCCCGCTGCTGGCTCGGCGTGATCTCGCGCTTGAGCCAGACGAAGCCGCGCTTGGAGGACAGCCGTTCGCGCAATTCGCTGGCGTCGAGATCGGGCAGCACGGCGGTGAGCAGTTCCTCCGCCTCGTCGACGTCGATGAGCTTGCGCGGCTCGGCAAACAGCGACGGCGCCTTCACGTCGGTGGCGAGCACGCGGCCGTTGCGGTCGAAAATGTCGGGGCGCGCGGTCGCCACCGCGTCCTGGCCGACGCTGCGGCGAGCGCCGTGGCCGTCGCTCACCGCGGCGAACATCACCAGCCGCGCCGCGATCACGCAGTAGATGCCGGCGAAGGCGAGGATGGCGAGGCCGAGCCGCGCCTTGGCCTTGACGGTGCGGTCGACGTCGCGGCCGTAGAGCAGC
>DATJYA010000162.1:0-16305 GCA_035499835.1 Pseudolabrys sp. | reverse complement strand
ATGCTCGACCAGTTCGGTGCGCGAGACCACCCGGCCGGCGTGGTGCATCAGATAGGCGAGCAGCCGGTATTCGTGGCTGGTCAGTTTCACCGGATTGCCGTTGACGGCGACGCGGCCGGTACGCGTATCGAGCCGCACCGGCCCGCAGGTGAATTCGCTCTTGGCATGGCCGGTCGAGCGCCGCAGCAGCGCGCGCACCCGCGCCAGCACCTCCTCGAGATGAAAGGGCTTGGCCACGTAGTCGTCGGCGCCGGCATCGAAGCCCTGCACCTTGTCGCTCCAGCGGTCGCGCGCGGTGAGCATCAGCACCGGCATCGCCCGCCCGGTGCGACGCCAGGATTCGAGCACCGAAATGCCGTCCATCTTGGGCAGGCCGATGTCGAGGATCACCGCGTCATAGGGCTCCGATTCGCCGAGGTAATGGCCCTCCTCGCCGTCGAAAGCGCGATCGACCACGTAACCGGCGTCGGTCAGCGCGGTGGCGAGCTGCCGGTTGAGGTCGGGGTCGTCCTCGATGACGAGGAGGCGCAAGGCGGTCTCTCCGTGTGGCGCATCGGGTTCGCCACCCGACATTGCGCCCAACATTAAGGCCGGACTGGGACTGGCTTTGCGTCAGCCAGCCGATCTGACCTAGCGGCCGCCGATCACTTCGCCGCTCGCGGCGTCAACGGTCGTGCGCAACACTTTGCCACTATGCCCCAGCAGAGTCAGCACATAGACGAGCCCGTCGTCACGACGGCAAAGCCGCGCGCGCAAAACCTCGCCGTGGAGACCCCGCTCGCGGCGGGTCTTGATGACCTCCGCCAGCGGCACGGCCTTGTGCGCGGCAACGGCGACGCGCTGCTCGGCCTTGTCGAGGCAGCCGTGCTCGGCGGGGTCGGCGGCGAGCGCCGGCGCGGGGCCGAGCAGGCCGTACAGAATGAGAGAGAGAGGGAGTCGGGAGACCGGCATCAGGCGGGGTTTTAGGCGCGCGCCGGTGAACGCGGGGTGAACGGGAAAAGTTATGCGCCCGTTACGCTTCAAATCCATCAAACGATGCGAACGCATCGAGCGGCTCGCGCGGGCAACGCCAGCCGTTGATGGGGGCTGTCTCATCGGCATGGCCGAGCGCCATGCCGGAATAGATCATCAGGTGATCGGGCAATTTCAGAAATTCGCGGACGGTGCGGTGGAACGACACCCAGGCCTGCTGCGGGCAGGTGTGCAGCCCATGGCCGCGCGCGAGCAGGCAGACCGTCTGCAGATAGCCGCCGATGTCGGCCCATTGCGCCGGGCCATGCGCTTTCTCGCGGGCAAAGAACAAGGCGACAGGAGCGCCGAAGAATTCGTAGTTGCGCGCGTATTGCCGGTAACGCGCCGGCTTGTCCTCGCGCGGAACTTGGATGGATTCGTAGAGCAGCTCGCCAACTTTGAAGGCGCGCGTCTTGTAAGGCTCGGTCAGCGGCTCCGGATAGACGACGTATTCGCGGCCCTCGCCTTTCGGCAATTCGGCCGGCATGCGCGGCCTGAGCAGCGCCTTCAACGCTTCGACACGCTTGCCGGCGAGCGCGTAGATGCGCCAGGGCTGCATGTTGCCGGCCGACGGCGCGCGGCTTGCGCGCTCGACGATATCGCGGACGATTTTTTCGGGGATCGGCGTGGGGAGAAAAGCGCGGCAGGAGTAGCGCGACGCAACGGCCTCGAACACGTTCATGGTGGCAACAAGCTCCAAGCGGAATTCGGAATTTTACGGGAAGATTTTGTATCCGGAATATAACGGGAAACTAAGTTAGCTGACCGCATGTACGCTGCTTTAAACCGCGTGTGCGAAACGGAACGCGGGTTCGTGAAACGGGAAATATCGGAAGTAGCGGCGGGGCTCGTCAACAAAGGTGCGAAGCCTCGAGTTTCTAGATGTCGCTGTCGCTCGGTTACCGCTAATTTTTCTTCGGGCAAGTCCCAAAAGGCAAGGCGTGCTAACCGCAGCAGTGGCCTGCACCCGGTTCCGAAGACACCAAGTTTGGTGTGACAATGCCGCAACTGTTTAAACGCCAACAACGGAAGCGCCATATTGCTTAAGCTGGCGCATGACGTCGCTAACTGGTGTATCCCTGTCTTGGGAGAGAAATCCCCGCAGCTCTGCGAGAAAGCGCGGCCAGGCTCGCTCGTGGGGCAAAATAATGTGGTTGCGGCCTTCCAAGGTAACGAAGCGTGCGCTCGGAATTTGCGCGGAAAGCAGGCCCCCCCTGCTCAAAAGGAACCGAACCATCGTCGCTAAAATGCAGCACCAAAGTCGGAATCCATACGCGCGGCAACAGGTCTAGGGCATCGATCTCACCGATGGCGCGCTATAACCGCTCCGCACCCCCCGCCGAGCCCGTCATGCGCTGAAGTTCGTCAAACCATTTAAATTGCTCCGATCTGGCATCAGGCATGAAGCGCGTTGCGAAGATCTGGCGATAGGCGGAGTTGTCTTGCGACCTACCGTTGTGAATCTTTGCGAGTATTGCTTAGCTGCGCGTGATATCGGCGTGATTGCCGCGACTGCGCCATCCCAATGCGAATGCGCCAAGTAAGATCAGATGCGTCACCCGCTCGGGATCGGTCTACGGAGCCGGGGGTTGATCTCTGACGCTCCTACGCCGGACAACTTGGCCGGCCAAACAATACCTAGCCTGAATGATGCGCAATTGTTGACAAAACCTATGAAACGATTTTGATCGCGAGCGATGCGCCTCGCTGTGATCACGCTCCTGCTACTAATTCCGATTTCGGCGCTCGCCATTACCGGCAATGCGCCGATGGCGCTGCTCAATGGCCGTCACGCGGTGATGATCGTCGGCTCACACGGCACCCTCTGCACCGGCGCCGCCATCGCCCGTGACCTGGTGCTCACCGCCGGTCACTGCATCGAGACCAGCACACATTACAAAGTCGTCGAATTTGACGCGGCGCATCAGCCGCAGCTGCTCGACGTGCGCCAAGTGTCACGCCATCCGCAGTTCAATTTGCAAACGCTGTTCGCGCATCGCGCCACTGCCGACATCGCATTGATGAAGATGGCGCAGCTGTTGCCGGCCGAGATCATCCCTGCCGCGCTCGGTACCGACATCGTGCCGCAGGTCGGCGAAACGTTGAGCGTGTTCGGCTATGGCGTCGCCATCCGCGGCGACGGTAAAAGCGGCGGGCGCTTGCGCGCGGCGCCGCTCACCGTCACCGGCAGGCCGAGCAGACTGCAGGTTCGCCTCGTCGATCCGAAAACCGGCGGCTCCTCACCCGGGCTTGGCGCTTGCACCGGCGATTCCGGCGCGCCGGTCTTTGCCGACACGGTGCTCATCGGCGTCGTATCATGGTCGACCGGTCCCAACCTGAGCGCCGGCTGCGGCGGCATGACAGGCGTTACGCCGGTCGCGCTCTACCGCGCCTGGATTGTCGACGAGGCGCGGCGGCTCGGTTCGCCGCTGCCGCCATAATCGCTTTTCAAACAATAAGCCATTTAATTTGGTCGTTTCGTAGTTCCGCAGCCGCCGCAGGTGTGCCTGGACGTGTACAGCGACGCGGGGCGTTTCACGCACAGCGATTGGGCAGGACAGGCCGCGCGCGCAGCGGAATCGCAGACTTTTGCCGATCAAAGCCCCCCTCTACAGCCGACCCACGGCGTGCCATTCTTGCTTATGCAAGAAAACGGCCATTAACCGGGAGGCGACAGTGAAAAGGCTTTTGCTTGCGGCGGCGCTGATGGCGCTCACGGGGCTAGGTATTGCGGGAGCCGATGACTATCCGGCGCGCACCGTTACGGTGATCGTGCCGTTCGCGGCCGGCGGTCCGGCCGATGTCACCGGCCGCATCGTGGCCGATATCTTCTCCCGCCATCTCGGTCAGAAATTCGTGGTCGAGAATGTCGGCGGCGCCGGCGGCACCATCGGCACGCAGCGCGCCGCGCGCGCCGCGCCCGACGGTTACACGCTCATCTCCGGCCACATGGGCACCAACGCGCTCGCGCCGGTGTTTTATCCCAACCTGGGCTACGACCCGGAGAAGGATTTCGAGCCGGTCGGCCTGATCGCCGAGCAGCCGGAGCTGCTCGCGGTGCGCAAGGACTTCCCCGCCGACAACCTCAAGGAATTCGCCGCCTACGCCAAGGCCAACGAAGGCAAGCTCAATATGGGGCACGCCGGCATCGGCTCGGTGTCGTATATCGGCTGTCTGCTGCTCAACAATGCCATCGGCATCAAGCCGACGATGGTGCCGTTCACCGGCACGGCGCCGGTGATGAACGCGATCCTGGCCAGGACCATCGACTACGATTGCGATCCGGTGCTCGGGCCGCTGCCGCACATCCGCGCCGGCACCGTCAAGGCGCTGGCCGTTGCCGCCAAGAAGCGCAGCCCCATGCTGCCAGACGTGCCGACGTCGTACGAGCAGGGCTTCCCGCAATTCGACTGCTCGCCGTTCTACGCGGTGTTCGCGCCGAAGGGCACGCCAAAGGCGGTGATCGACAAGCTCGCCGCCGCGCTGAGCGAGGGCCTCGATGAGCCGGCGGTGCAAAAGCGTTTCGGCGATCTCGGCGCCGTCATCGCCGAGCCTGAGCGGCGTGGATCCAAAGCGCTCGCCGAGCTGGTGCACAGGGAGATCACGCGGCTGACGCCGATCCTCACCGCGGCGAAGGCGAAGTAGGCGTTAGTGAGGCGTCGCGGCCTCACATCGGGGCGACGCCGGAGAGAAAGATCAGCAGCAGGATGGCGCCGATCAGCGTGCCGACCAGAATATACTGCACCTCGGGCCGGGGCGGCGGCTCCGGATCCTGATCGGCCGCATCGTCGTCGGAGAATTTGGACATGCCGATCTCATCCCCTGCCCGGCGCGCCCGCGGCATGGCGTCGGCGCGACGAAACGGCCGCCACGCCCAGCAAATTAATACAGATATGTGGCCGTGAATATGGCGATTGCGCCGCCAGCGCCGGAGTCGAGGACATAACGGACGCTGTGCCCGGTCGTCCTGGCGCGGGCTTTGGTTGTCGTTTCAACGATGTGATCGTTGCCGTCTTGCGCTAAGCGCGCGCTCAAACATGGCTAAAGCGCCTGCGCTGGACCGAGGCGATTTGGCAGCGGTCGTCCCGCCGCGGCGTTGCGGCCCAACCGGATACAAATCTGGAGCGTGCGTTATTGATAGCGGAGTAGCGCGCCGCTGGGTAGTGGGTCATGACCCACTACCCGCCGCTGTCAAGACTATTTTCCTAGGATTTTTATCTAATTTTCCGCAAAGCCGAACGGCGGTGCTGGGCAAAAGGCCGCCCCGGCGGGCGGCCTTTGTCATTCGGCGCTCGACTACGCGCAGCCGCGCGCGCTCAATTGAATCTGAAATCAAGCCTCGCACGCAGGATTTGCGAACTATCGTGGAATTTTGCCGACACTGCCGGATATAAAGTCGGACCGACCGTTGCGGCCGAGGCCGAAAGCGTATCGGACTCGAGGTCGATATAGAGATATTCGACGCCAAAAGACCATTGCTGATCGATGGCATAATCGACGCCGCCGCCCACGGTCCAGCCAACTTCGGTTTGGCTGTCGGAGACGATCCGCGGGACGCGACAGTTGCTGGCGCCCGTGCAGAAAGTCTGCGTCACAGTGTGCTCAAGATTTCCGTAAGCAAGCCCGCCACTGACATACGCCAAAAAGTTGTTGGCGAAAGCATAACCGATGCGGCCGCGTACGGTGCCCACCCATTTCTGATTGCTGTCGTCGAGTTGATTGTCAAAGAAATTGTTGAAGACGGTCCTGGATGAATCGGATTGGTTGCGCCAATCGAAATCAGCCTCGATCCCGTAGACCATCATGCCCATTTGGTAATCATAGCCCGCCTGAATGCCGCCAATCGCACCGCTGGGATCGCTGCTCGTTGAAAATGAGCAGCCCGTCGCCGGTCCAACACCGTTGTTGTCGCATGGACCGGTGGCATATTGGCCGACGGTTGCCGGGCCTTGCGACGTATCCGTGGTCGTGTGGCCCCACGAATAGCCGGCGTTCACGCCGAGATAAAAGCCGGTCCAAGTGTAAGCAGCGGGACTTGCTGCGGACGCAATTTGCGCAAACGTCGTCGTTAAAAAGGCGGCGAACGCCGCCGATAGAAACCGGCGCATGAACTACCCCCCGATACAAACTGCACGATCCCCCACAATTTGCGCGTTCAGAATACCGCAACCTTAAGGGTGCGTCCGTTGAACTCGCCACAATAGCCACAGGAAATCCTGTCGAGTTGCATTCCGGTGACAGAAATGACTAGCGCATTGATATGTAAGTCGAAGCGGTTTCGGGCAACGGTGGAGCGCGAACCAAACCGATCAAGCAAGTGCCGGTTCGTCGCGTTGAGCAAGGAGTTGCCGGCGTGCGCGATCGCCTAGCGCGGCGCGGAGGCGTGACAGGAATGGCCGAGATCGTCCCAGATGAAACCGCATTTGGTACAGCCGCCGAGCGTTGCGCCAAGCAGCAGCAGTGACACGATCGCGGGCACCAGCCGGAACATGAACCCAGGATAGCCGGTTCGGCGCGCCGAGGCGAGCACCCTCGCCCATCGCGGCGAGTGCGTGCGGCTTTGCAGCCCCCGGACTGACGTCGCCGTCGCCTCTGGCTATGCTATTCACGGTTTCAGTCGGGGGGACGGGCATGAAAAAATCTTGTCGGGGCATTGCCGCGCTGTCGGCGCTGTTGATTCTTGCATCGCCGGCTTCGGCGCAGACCAAATCCGGTGTCGACAAGCTTTACATCCTCAATTGCGGCGACGGCGTCGCCGGAGACATTTCACGCTGGTCGCCGGGAGTCGACGTCGGCAAGTCGATGGAGATGTCGGAAAACTGTTACCTGATCCATCACACGCAAGGCTGGTTGCTGTGGGATACCGGTATCCCCGACTCGATCGCCGCCATGCCGAACGGGCTCGCCCCGCCCGATCCCCGCGCGATCCATTGGCGCGTGACCAGGACGCTCGCCTCGCAACTTGAGATGCTCGGCGTGAAACCGGCCGACATCAAATACGTCGCCATCTCGCACAGCCATCCCGACCACGTCGGCAACGTGGAGATGTTTCCCCAGGCGATGCTGCTGGTGCAGAAGGCCGAATACGACTGGCCCAGCCCGCTCGGCGTCGGCCGCTTCAAACCGGAGCATCCGATCATGAAGCTGGAAGGCGACTACGACGTCTTCGGTGACGGCAGCGTGACGCTTCTGGCGACGCCCGGACACACCCCCGGCCACCAGTCGCTGCTGGTGAAATTGCCGAAGACCGGCGCCATCGTGCTGTCCGGCGATGCCGTTCACTTTCAGAGCAACTGGGACAATCGCCGCGTGCCTTCGATCAACACCGACAAGGACAAGACCGCCGCCTCGATGCAGCGCATCGCCGACGTGATGGCGAAGGAACACGCCCGGCTCTGGATCAATCATGACGCCGCACAGCGAAAGACCCTGAAGCTTGCGCCGGAGTTCTACGATTGAGGGTGCGCAGGCGGCGGCGCCCTGATTGCGCGCAGGGTTGTCGTAGCGCCGGATGTACGGTAACCCCTACCTATCCAATCGCGAGACCGAATTTCGATTCTGGCCTTTTGCCGATTGGCGGACGCCTCATCGGACGACGTTCCACGCCGCCATCGATGCCGATTTCTGAAGCGACTTGCAAAGGCCCATGGACTTAAGACCTCGCGGCGTTGGACTCCTGGGATTGTCGATTCTCGCCCTCGTGGTCGGCGTGGTGACCGGCTTCGGCGCGGTGTTTTTCCGCGCGCTGATCGCGCTCATTCACAACGTTGCCTTTCTCGGCAAGTTCTCCATCGCCTTCGACGCCAACCAGTTCACCCCGGCGAGCCCCTGGGGCGCCTTCATCATCCTGGTGCCGGTGATCGGCGGCCTCGTCGTTGTCTTCCTTGTCGTCAACTTCGCGCCGGAGGCGCGCGGCCACGGCGTGCCGGAAGTGCTCGACGCCATCTATTACAAGGAAGGCAAGATCCGTCCGGTGGTCGCCGCCGTCAAATCGCTGGCCTCGGCCTTCTCCATCGGCACCGGCGCCGCCGTCGGCCGCGAGGGCCCGATCATCCAGATCGGCGCCACGCTCGGCTCTTCCTTCGGACAGATGATCGAGATGATGCCGTGGCAGCGCATCACGCTGGTGGCCGCCGGCGCCGGCGCCGGCATCGCCGCGACCTTCAACACGCCGATCGGCGGCGTCATGTTCGCCATCGAGCTGATGCTGCCGGAACTGAGCGCGCGCACATTCCTGCCGGTGGCGCTCGCGACCGGCGCCGCCACCTTCATCGGCCGCATCTTCCTCGGGCTGCAGCCGGCCTTCGAAGTGCCGCAGGCGCTCGCCATGCACAGCGAACAGGCGCCGATTCAGGCGCTGCTGATGTTCGCGCTGCTCGGCGTCCTCGTCGGGCTGGCCGCGACCGCCTTCATCCGCGGCCTGGTGTTTGCCGAAGACATCTTCCCCAAGATCGGGAATCCCTATCTGCGCCACGTCGTCGGCATGTTGATGGTCGGCACGCTGATATACGCGCTGTTCCGCTATCATGGACACTACTTCATCGAGGGCGTCGGCTACGCCACCATCCAGGCGATCCTCACCAATGAGATCACGGCCGCCGGCCTGCTGGTCGGCCTGTTCTTCGCCAAGCTGTTCGCCACCTCGGTCAGCCTGGGCTCCGGCGCTTCGGGCGGCATCTTCTCGCCCTCGCTGTTCATGGGCGCGACGCTGGGCGGCGCCTTCGGCGCGGCGGTCGGCGCGTTCGGCGGCGTGCACGGCGTCGATCCGGTCACCTGCGCCATCATCGGCATGGCGGCGATGGTCGGCGGCGGCACCGGCGCGGCGATGACCGCGGTCACCATGATCTTCGAGATGACGCGCGACTACGACATCATCATGCCGATCATCGTCGCGGTCGCCATCGCCATCGGCGTGCGCCGGCTGCTCTCTCGCGAGAACATCTACACGATCAAGCTGGTCAGCCGCGGCCATCTGATCCCGAAGGCGCTGCACGCCAACATGTTCCTGGTGCGCCACGCCGAGGAAGTCATGGACCGCGACGTCGTGCTGCTGCCGGCGGACACCGACTTTGCCGCCTTCCTGCGTCAGACCAAGGGCGGCGGCTTCCGGCACATCGTGGTGACGCGCGATGACCACATCGTCGGCGTCTTGCGCGTCAACACCGAATTGCGGCTCGGCCTCGAAGGCGCCTATTCCGGCGTGCGGCTCGGCGAGATCGCGCAGAAGAATTTCACCATCGCCCGCGCCGAGGACGTCGTCTTCGACGTGGTCGAGCGCATGTGGAAGCGCGGCGCCAATATGGCGATCGTCACCAAGGGCGCCGGCCATACCCCGCGCGGCAAACACGTCGTCGGCATGATTTCCAAGGAGCACATCGCCGATTCGGTCGCCGACAGCATCCGGCCCTATGGCAACGAAACCAAGGGCCCGATTTAAGCGGGCGCCGGCGGCGCGCTCCGTGCTACGGTCGGCGCAGATCGACCGGGGGCGATGCAGCAAATGAGGCGGTGCACCGTGGCGCTCCTGGCCCTCATCCTGTGCGGTTGCCTGCCGGACCAGGACAAGGACATCGCCGACTGCGAGGCGCAGGCGGCGCGCTTTTTCCCGGTCGCCAAGACTCTTGACGCCAGCGCGCCGGGCAGCCGTTACATCATCGAGTGCATGGCGGCCAAGGGCTATGAATTCAGCGTGGCGCCCCCCGATTGCGACGGCCAGCAGCCATTGTCGACACAAGCGGCCTGCTACATGCCGGACCATTGGCTGGCCGCCTTCTACGAGCGGATGCGCCGTTATCTCAAATCGATCTAGGCCGTGGACTGCGCCGGCGAGGGCAAACGGACCGGGTCGGACAGCCCCCAATACCGACCTGAGGGTCGAGACAGATGCGGCGTGGGCGTTTCACGATTGTCCGTTGCGGAGCCGAAGCGGATATTTGTTGCAGTGCACGTTTCGCGCCCGCCGCTCATGGGACAGCGACGATTTTTCGCGAACCCTCCTTGTCGGTCTCATGTAACTTTACATGGAGCCTTTCATTGGTTGTAATGGCTGTCTCGGTGGTCGCGGCAGAGCACTTATCTGAACCCGCCTCACCAGCCATAACCAGAAAATCGTGGGAGTAGACGCAACCGAACAATAACGAGGAGGAACAAGATGAGCACTGACAGACGTGCGTCCGTTACGCGACGCCGGTTTCTGAAGAACTCTGGTCTTACCATTGCCGCCGCCGGAACGGGACCGCTGCTCTCCGCGCCATTCGTGTCGAAGGCGCTCGCCGCCGACAAGTCGCTATCGATCGTGCAATGGGCCCACTTCGTTCCCGCATACGACACCTGGTTCGACAAATTCGCCAAGGACTGGGGCGAGAAGAACAAGATTGCGGTCACGGTCGACCACGTTCCCGTGCAGAACATTCCCGCACGCGCTGCCGCGGAGGCGTCGGCCGGATCGGGACACGATCTGTTCGGCTTCAACGGCTCCGGCGGCGCGCACCTTTACCGGAAGTTTTTTGTCGACGTCGCCGATCTCGTGAAGGAAACCGAGAAAAAGTACGGCAAGGTCAGCATCATCGGCAAGCAGCTCGGCTACAACGCCGACGACGGAACCTGGTCTGCCTTCCCCGATTTCTACATCAACTTCCCCGGCATGTATCAGAAGAGCCTGTGGGACGAGATCGGGATGTTGCCTGACACGTGGGACAATCTGCGCATCGGCGGCGCCAAGCTGAAGGCAAAAGGCCATCCCGTCGGCATGTCGCTCGGGCACAGCAACGACCCAAGCACGTGCTGGCGCGGCTTGTTGTGGTGTTATGGAGCGTCCATTCAGGACGAGGCCGGCAAGAAAATCGTACTCGACAGCAAGGGAGCGGTCGAGGCTGCGAAGTACGTCGCCGCGCTCTACAAGGAAGCCATGACCTCGGACGTGCTGTCGTGGAACGACTCCAGCAACAACCAGTACATCGACTCCGGCGTCGGCTCGTACATCATCAACCCGATCTCGGCTTACCGGACGGCGCAGACGCTCAACAAGAAGTTGGCCGATGATATCTACGTCATGAAGCCGCCGAAGGGCCCGGTGAAACAGATCATGGGTGCCGCGTCCGAATTCTACGGCATCTGGAAATTCGCCAAGAATAAGGAAGCGGCGTTCGAGTTCTTGAGGTACTACCGCGACAACTGGCCGGAAGCCTTCAAGGCGAGCGAGGGCTACAACAATCCGTGCTTTGCCAATCTTGTGCCCAAGCCGATGCCGATCCTGTCGAACGATCCGACATCGACACCGAAAGACAAGCTGTCGATCCTGCAGGATTCGGACCAGTGGTCCGCCATCCCGGGCTATCCGGGACCGGCCACGCCCGCGATGGACGAGATTTACTACCAGTTCATCATCAACGATATGATGGCGAAGACGGCGACGGGCCAATCGACCGCCGAAGAGGCGGTCAAGTGGGCCACGGGACAGTGCGAAGCCATCATGAAGAAGTGGGCCGACAAGGCCTGATCGTGTGAGTCCGGATCGCGCGTTCTCGCGCGCGGTCCGGGCATGCCGGAATTGTGAGACGCCGGCCGGAAAAGGGGAACAGACGCGAGCGACCAGCCGCTGTGGGGGCGGCAGGTCGGGCGCCTCACATTGAATTCTGGGAGGTTCAATGGCTGCAGTACTGACCAGGGATATCGTCAAGAAATTTGGCGAGGTTCCCGCCGTGAACGGCATCAGCCTGACGGTGCCGGACGGCGAGTTCATGGTGCTGCTCGGCCCGTCCGGCTGCGGCAAGACGACCTACCTGCGCATCATTTGCGGGCTTGAGAAACAGACGAGCGGCGACCTCCTGATCGGCGGCAACGTCGTCAACGACATTCCGCCGCGCGCCCGCGGCGTGGCCATGATGTTCCAGAGCTACGGCCTCTATCCGCATTTCACGGTGCGCAACAACATCGCCTTTCCGTTGCGCACGCAGAAGGTTCCGGGAGCCGAAATCGAAAAGAAAGTCGCGTGGGCATCGCAGCTGCTTGGTATCGCCCATCTGCTCGACCGGCGGCCGCGGCAACTCTCCGGCGGCGAACGCCAGCGGGTCGCGCTCGCCCGCGCGCTGGTGCGCGAGCCGACCGCGCTGCTGCTCGACGAGCCGCTCTCGAACCTCGACGCCAAATTGCGCGCTTCGGCGCGCCAGGAGATCAAGCAGTTCCAGCAGCGCGTCGGCATCACCACCATCTACGTGACGCACGATCAGGTCGAGGCGATGGGCATGGGCGACCGCATTGCCGTCATCGACGGCGGACGGGTGCGCCAGGTGGGGACGCCGACGGAAATCTACGACGACCCTGCCGACCGCTTCGTCGCCACCTTCGTCGGCACCCCGCCGATGAATATCGTCGCGCGCAACGGCGGCTTTCTCGGCTTCCGCCCCGAGAATTTCCTGCCCAAGGACATGATCACCGACGAGGCCTCCACCGAATTCAAGTTCCGCGTCGATCGTTCCGAATATCTCGGATCCGAGCGCATCGTCTACGGCACCATGGAGGGCTTCGATCCCAACCAGGTGATCACGGCGAAACTGCCGCCGGCGCACGTTGCCGACGAATGGGTGCGGCCCGGCGAGTGGCATCCTTTCGCTGTCCGCAACAGCGCGCTGCGCAATTTCGGCACGGACGGCAAACGAACAAGTCGCCACTAGGACGGATTTTCGCCAATGGTCGCAATCGCCGATTCGGTCCCCAGATCAGCCTCGCGCCTGCGCTTCATCCTTGACCGGCGCGACGTGCTCGGCTCGCTTATGGTCGCGCCGGCGATCCTCTACGTGCTCTTGCTGGTCGGCGTGCCGTTCCTGATGGCGGTGTATTATTCGGTCAGCAGCTACACGATCTACGATCCCTCCTGGCGCTTCGTCGGCCTGGCGAATTTCGAGCAGATCGTCGAAAACCCCGATTTCCGGCACACGCTTTACAACACCTTCATTTTCACGTTCGGATCGCAGATCCTTGGTCTCATCCTCGGCAAGTTCGGCGCGCTGGTGTTGTTGCGGCCGTTTCCCGGCCGCAAGATCGTCAGGGCGATCATCATATTGCCGTTTGCGGTGCCGGTCGCGCTTGCGACTGTCGCCTGGCAGTGGATGTTCGATTCGCTCTACAGCGTCATCAACTGGACGCTGATCGCGCTTGGCTTCATCACCCGCGAGCAGGCGCCGAACTGGCTTGGCAATCCTGATCTGGCGATGATCTCGGTGATTGTCGTCAATGCCTGGCGCTTCTTCCCGTTTGCGATCGTGATTTTCCTCGCCGGAATCACCGCCGTCCCCCAGGACGTGCTCGACGCGGCGACCGTCGACGGCGCCGGTTTCTGGCGCCGCAACTACCAGATCATCGTGCCGATGATCCTGCCGATCGTGGCCATCGGCCTGATCTTCGGTATCGTGTTCACGTTCACGGACCTCTCGATCGTCTTTCTGATGACCATGGGCGGCCCCATCGGCGCCACCTCGGTGCTGGGCTTTGCCGGTTTCCAGACCGGCATTGTATCGGGCGACGTGTCGCACGGCGCCGCCATCTCGCTGTTTATGCTGCCGGTGCTGTTCGTCGTGGTAATCTTGATGCTGCGCTTCATCAAGCGGCGGGAGATCTGACATGCCGCGCGCAACCGTCACCAACGCCCTGCGGGAGACTTCATTTTACGGCGCGGTGGCCTTCTTCTTCATCCTCGCCGCGTTCCCCTTCTATTGGATGGTGATCACGTCGTTCAAGGAGAACGCCGATCTTTACAACGTCGCCCATATCCCCTTCTGGTTCAACGATCCGCCCACGCTCGAGCATTTCCGGTATCTGTTCGGGCAGACCCTGTTCACCACCTGGCTGTTGAACTCCCTGATCATCGGCCTCTGCGTTGTCGCGATCACGCTCGTCACCTCGCTGCCGGCCGCCTATAGCCTGGCGCGCTTGACCGGCCGCAACGGCGAGGCCCTGGGGATTGGCATCTTCCTCACTTACCTCGTGCCGCCTACGCTTCTGTTCCTGCCGCTGTCGCGGATCATTGCCGTCCTCGGCTTGCAGAATTCGATGTGGTCGCTGGTGCTGGTCTACCCGACCTTTACCATCCCGTTCTGCACCTGGCTGTTGATGGGGTTCTTCAAGGCCATGCCGCCCGAGATCGAGGAAGCGGCGATCGTCGACGGCTGCAGCCTGTTCGGCGCCTTCGTCAAGATGGCGGTGCCGCTGGCGCTGCCGGGGATTCTGACCGTGGTGATCTTCACCTTCACTTTGACCCTGCAGGAATTCGTTTACGCGCTGACCTTCATTTCCTCCTCGGCGCAGAAGCCGATCACGCTCGGCGTGGCGACCGATCTCATCCGCGGCGACATCTTCTACTGGGGCGAGATCATGGCCGGCGCGCTGATCGCCAGCATCCCGGTGGCGATCGCCTACAACTTCTTTCTCGACAGCTTCATCGCCGGGATCACCGGCGGCGCCGTCAAATAGGCGGATTGTCCCGCGCCCGCGCCCTATTCCGCCGGGATCGGCGTTGCCGGCGCGCTCGGCGCTTCGGCAGCGGGCGACGGCGACGGCCCGCGCAGCGGCAGTTCCGCCATGGCGATCAGGAACGCCATGCCGACGCCAAGCACCAGCGCGCAGGCGAGAAACACGAAACGGAAGGCGAAGCTCAATTCGGCGCTCGAGGCCGAGCGCGCCAGCATTTCGATCGACACGCCGGTGACGCCGCCGAGGCCGCCGAGCACGATGGCGCCGAGGATCGCCACCACCAGCGCCGAGAACAGCGCGCGGAAGAAATTGGCGGCGCCGGTGGTGATGCCCATCTGCGTGTGCGTCACCGCGTTCTGCATGCATACGGTGGAGATCGGAAACACGGTGCCGACCCCGCCGCCGATCACCGCCAGCAGCGCCAGCATCAGCGCGATCGGCATCGACACCGGCCAGATCGCCAGCGCGCCGAGCGCCACCAGCGCCAGCCCCAGCCCGATCAGCGACACGCGCTTGTAATGCTCGACATGCACCATCAATCGCCCGGTGACCGTCGACAGGATCACCGTCGAGCCCATCAGCGGGATCAGCGCCAGGCCCGATTCGCTCGCCGAGAGGTGGCGCACCACCTCGAAATAGAGCGGCACGAAAATCGTCATGCCGACCAGCGCCCCCATGTTGCAGGCGCCGGTCAGCGCGGCGCAGCGCACCACCGGATTGGCGAGCACGGCGAGCGGCAGGAACGGTTCCACCGTGACCAAGAGCCGCCAGGCAAACAGCCCCCACAGCAGCGCCGAGGCGACGAGCAGCGCGCCGATCTGCGGCGACAGCCAGTCAAATTTGCGCCCGCCCCAGGACAGCGCCAGCAGCAGCGCCACCGCCGCGCCCATCATCAGCACGGCGCCGAGCACGTCGAGCCGGTGCTTGCGCGCGTGAAACGGCACGCGCCTGAGCACGTTGGCGGTCATGCCCAGCGCGGCAAAGCCGAGCGGAATGTTGATCCAGAAGATCAGCGACCAGTCGAGATGCTGGGTCAGGAACCCGCCGAGCACCGGGCCGCCAACCGAGGAACTCGCAAACACCGCGCCGATATAGCCCTGGTAACGGCCGCGCTCGCGCGGCGACACGATGTCGGCGATGATGGTCTGCGCCAGCGCGATGAGCCCGCCGCCGCCGGCGCCCTGCAGCGCGCGGGCAAGGACCAGCGCCTGCATGCTCGGCGCCAGCGCGCAGGCGAGCGACCCGGCCATGAACAGGCCGATGGCGGTGAGCATGACGGCGCGGCGGCCGTGGATGTCGGAGAGCTTGCCGTAGAGCGGCGTCACCGCGGTGCCGGTCAGGAGATACGCGGTGACCACCCAGGACAGGTCGCCGAGGTCGCCGAAATGGCGGCCGATGGTGGGCAGCGCGGTCGCCACAATGGTCTGGTCGAGCGCGCCCAGAAACATCGCCAGCATGATGCCGAGCACGATCGTCCGGATTTCCGGATGCGTCAGGCGGATCTCGTGGTGCTTGGTGGGATGCGCGTTCATGGCTGCCGCTGATGTGCCGTGGCGCCCGCCGCTTGGCAATGGTTCCCGGCGCGGGGGTGGTATGAGCGCGCCGGAATGCCCAAAATGCCGCGGGCGGCGTTGGTAACGGAGATGTTAATGCGCGGCATCGCCGGCGTCTGCATCGCGGGGCTCCTGCTTTGCGGCAATGCGGCGGCGCGCGAGCCCACGTCGCAGGCCTTGCCTGCGGACTTCGTCTATCTGCGCGACGTCGATCCAAGCATCGCGCAGGACATGCGCTATGCCGGCGACGACAATTTCACCGGCGCTCCCCTGC
>DATJYA010000161.1:0-7008 GCA_035499835.1 Pseudolabrys sp. | reverse complement strand
TTCAACTCGGAACCGGAGCCGGAGCTCAAAGGCCGCCAGATCATACAACCGCGCGGCAAGGTGCTCGGCGGCTCGAGCTCGATCAACGGCCTGCTCTACATCCGCGGCCAGGCGGAAGATTTCGATCATTGGCGCCAGCTCGGCAACACCGGCTGGGCCTTCGACGACCTCCTGCCCTACTTCCGCAAGTCGGAAGATCAGCAGCGCGGCTCCAGTCCGCTGCACGGCGCCGGAGGCCCGTTGGCCGTCTCCGACGTCGAACGGCATCCCTTGTGCGAGGCCTTCATCGAGGCGGCGCAGCAGGCCGGGCATCCACGCACCGACGACTTCAACGGAGCCTCGCAGGAAGGCGCCGGCTATTACCAGGTGACCACGCGCAACGGGCGCCGCTGCTCGACGGCGCGCGGCTATCTCAAGCCGGCGCGCCGGCGGCCCAATCTCAGCGTCGTTGCCGATGCGCTCGCATCGCGCGTGCTGTTCGAGGGCCGCCGCGCCGTCGGCGTCGAATATACGCGGAACGGGCAGACGCAGGTCGCCAGGGCCGGCGGTGAAGTCATCCTCTCGTCCGGCGCTTTCAACTCGCCGCAATTGCTGCAGCTCTCCGGGGTCGGCCCGGCGCAATTGCTGCGCAGCCACGGCATCGGCGTCGTCGCGGATATGCCCGGCGTCGGCGCCGACCTGCAGGATCATTATCAGTCGCGCTTCAACTATCGCTGCACCGAAGCGATCACCATCAACGACATGATGGCGAGCCCTACCGGCCGTCTGGCCGCCGGCCTTAAATATCTGCTTCTGCGCAAGGGCTTCCTGACGATCGGCGCCGGCTATGCGGGCGGCTTCTTCAAGACGGACCCGTCGCTGCCGACGCCCGACGTGCAGATTCATTTCATCTTGTTCAGCGCCGACGGTATCGGCCAAAGCCTGCACCCGTTTCCGGGATTCCTGGCCTCGGTCTGCCAGTTGCGGCCGCAGAGCCGGGGCTTCGTGCGGATCAAGTCACCCGATCCCAAGGTGGCGCCGGCCATTCAGCCGCAATACCTCTCGGCCGCGGCCGATCGCGACGTCCTGGTCAGCGGCATGAAGCTGATGCGCAAGATCATGACCGCGCCGGCCATGGCCCGCTACGTCGTCAGCGAGCTCAACCCGGGGCCGCAATGCGCCAGCGACGAGGACCTGCTCACCTACGCCCGTGACAAAGGCACCACGGTGTTTCATCCGACCAGCACCTGCCGGATGGGACCCGACGCCACGGCGGTCGTCGACGAGACATTGCGGGTGAAAGGGTTTGACCGGCTCCGCGTCGTCGACGCATCGATCATGCCGAGCCTTGTCTCGGGCAACACCAATGCCGCCGCCATCATGATCGGGGAAAAAGGCGCGGACATGATCCTCAAGGCGCAGTGAGATCCGCGGCGAGACGCGAGCCGACTACTGCGGAAACGGGCTCTCGGCAGCGGCGACCTGCGCCGCAATCCTGCGCGCGCATTCGACCACGATCGCCGGATAACGGGTTTCGACGTTCCGATCGAAGCGATACTTCGGAACGCTGACGCTGATCCCGGCGATCGGACGGCCCGCCGCGTTGCGGATGGCGGCGCCGATGCAGCGGATCTCCAGCTCCGTCTCCTCCATATCGAGGGCGTAACCGCGCTTGAGCGTCTTCGCGAGCTCGGCTTCGAGCGCCTGACGCTGCGTGATCGTGTGCGGCGTCATGCGCTGAAATGAAATCTTGCCCAGCAAATCGTGCCGCTCCTGCGCCGGCAGCGCCGCCAGATAGGCCTTGCCGACCGAGCTCGCGTAAAGCGATATGCGCGTTCCGATTCTCGACGTCATGCGCACCGTCTGCGGGCTTTCGAGCTTGTCGACGTAGACCATCTCCGGGCCGCCCGGCACCGCCAGGTGCACGGTTTCGCCGGTCACATCCCGCAGCGCGGCGATTTCATCGTGCGCAAGCGCGCGCAGATCGAACGTCGCCCAACTGCGCGAGGCGAGATTGATGAGCCGCGGGCCGAGCGCCAGTTTTTTCGCCGGCTGCACGGTCTGCACGAGACCCTCGGCGCGCAGCCCCTCGACGATGCGGTAGACCGTGGCGCGCGGGAGCTTCGCGAACTTGCACAGCTCGGCGACGCCGAGCTCGCGCGGTTTGTCGGCGATGATCTGCAGCACCGCGATGAATTTGCCGAAGGCGGCGGCGCCTTGAACCTTCGGCGCGGCGGCCGCGTGCCCCCGGGATTGGCGTTTGGCTCTGCTGGCGGCCGGCATCGGTTTGCGCTCGCTCCTTTCCGCGGGCGCGGGCGGAGCAACACTTCCGCTCCGCGCCGAACCGCCGCGCCTGCTTGACACGCGGCGGGGACGTTTTTAGCATCCTACAAAAATATGGACACACTGTCCATAACATGGACATGGAGAAGTCGATGTCGGGCGCCGTTTGCGGCGGGCGCGGGGAGCCGCGGGAGCAGGCGGCGGCGTTCGTGCGTCGCGGCGCCCATCCCGACAACCGGCCCCGCCGCTGACGATGTCCGCAGTGCAAGCCCGGGGCAGCGCCAGCTACGACCTGTCCGGCCGCGTCGCGGTCGTGACCGGCGGCCATAACGGCATCGGCGCCGCGGTGGTCGCCGCCTTGCGCGCGGCCGGCGCGCGCGCCGTGGTCTGGGATTGCGAGGGCGACCAAGGGCCCGACCATGTCACCGTCGATGTTACCGATGCTGACGCCACAGCCCGCGCCGTGCAGCAGCTTCCGCGTCTCGACATCGTCGTCAACAGTGCCGGCTATGCCGGCGTCACCGTTCCGCTCGAGGACTATCCGGTCGAAGAATGGAAGCGGGTCGTCGACATCAATCTCAACGGCACGTTCAATGTCTGCCGCTCCGTCGTGCCGCTGCTGCGCGAGAGCGGCAACGGCCGCATCGTCAACATCGCCTCGCTTGCCGGCAAAGAGGGGACCGCAAATGCGGCGGCCTACAGCGCCGCCAAGGCCGGCGTCATCGCGCTCACGAAATCCCTCGGCAAGGAACTTGCCGGCCGGAGCGTGCTGGTCAACGCCATCGCCCCCGCCGCCGTGCAAACGCGGCTGCTCGGGCAAATGAGCCCGGAGCACGTTCAGACAATGGTCGAGAAATCGCCGATGAAGCGGCTGATGGACCCCGCGGAGGTTGCCGAACTGGTGATGTGGCTGTGTTCGGACTCCTGCACTTTCAACACCGGCGCCGTTTTCGATCTATCGGGAGGGCGGGCCACCTACTAGCGGCCCGGCGATATGAATCAGACGCCCGGCATCGCTGCGATCCGGGCCCAACGACGGAGAACATGCTTGGACTTGGGACTGAAAGGAAAGGTCGCGATCGTCACCGGCGGAAGCCGCGGCCTGGGCAAGGCCATCGCCAAACGGCTT
This sequence comes from Pseudolabrys sp., assembly GCA_035499835.1. Classification (GTDB taxonomy): domain Bacteria; phylum Pseudomonadota; class Alphaproteobacteria; order Rhizobiales; family Xanthobacteraceae; genus Pseudolabrys. Next base: position 3,617 of record DATJYA010000161.1, on the reverse strand, counting down.
CTCGCCGAGGGCGCCCTGGTCGCGATCTGTGCGCGCAATCAGGATTCGCTCAATGAGGCCGCCACCGAACTTTCGGCCGGCGGCGGGCAGGTGCTGACGGTTTCGGCCGATCTCGGCGACCTCAAATCCTATCCCGCGGTCGCCGACGCGGTGCTCAAGCGCTTCGGCCGCATCGATATTCTGGTCAACAATGCCGGCACGCATATCCGCGGCACCGTCGACGACACAAAATTCGAGAACCTGGAAAAGCAGCTGCATGAAAAGCTGTTCGGCTTCCTCGGCATGATCCAGGCTGTGGTGCCGGCAATGCGCCGCCAGGGTGGCGGCACGATCGTCAACGTCATCGGCCAGGCCGCCCGGCATCCTCACCCCGATCGGCTGCCGTCGGGGACGACCAATGCCGCGAAGATGGCGCTCAACAAGAATGTCGCCGACACCCTGGCGCGCGAAAATATCCGCGTCGTCGCCGTCTGCCCGCAATGCATCGAGACCGAGCTGGTGGCGCGGCTGGTGGCCAAAGAGATGCGCGAGCGCGGCGTCGACCGCGCGACGGCCTCGGCCGGCTTTACGCGGGCGACCGTGCTCGGCCGCCTCGGCCGGCCGGAAGAAGTCGCCGACGTCGTGGCGTTCATGGCTTCGGAGCGCGCCGGTTTCATCTGCGGCAGCTCCATCAGCGTTGACGGCGGCTATAACCGCTATGTTTTCGGATAGCGAGATCGGCAATGGAACTCGGACTGAAAGACAAGGTCGCACTCGTCACCGATGGCACAAGCGCGGTCGGCATCGCCATCGCGGCAACATTCGCCGCCGAGGGCGCGAAAGTCGCCATCGTCGGATCTGACGGCAAGGCGCTCGGCCGCGCCAAACAGACGCTGCGCGACGGCGCGGTCCTCGATCTGCGCGCCGATTTGAGCAGCGAAGCCGAGATCCGCCGGCTCGTTGCCGACACGATCGCCCGTTTTGGCCGCATCGACATCGTGGTCAACAATGCCGGAACCGAAGTCTACGGCGCGATCGACGAGGTGAGCACCGGTCAAGTCTCGGATCTTCTCAAGCAGAAAGTGCTGGCGCCGTGGGAGCTGGCGCGCGCGGTCGCGCCGCATATGCGCAAGCAGGGCGGCGGCCGCATCATCCTGGTAATCAGCGACGCCGGAAAAATTCCCGGGCGCTCGATGCTCGCCTCCGCGGTGGCGGGAGCAGCGCAGCACGCCTTCGTCAAATCGCTGTCGGACGAACTGGGACCGGGCGGGGTGCTTGTGACCAGCGTTTCCGCCGGACACATCCGCGACTCGAACGGGCCGGAGGCGCCGGTCAAGCGCGATCCGCATGTCAGCCGCAGCCTCGAGCAACAGGAATCCGGCTGGGCCGGTGACGTGCCGCTGGGGCGCTGGGGCACCCCGGCCGATGTCGCAAATGCCGTTGTCTTCCTCAGTTCCGAATCGGCGGGCTTCGTCTGCGGCTCGAATCTCGACGTCGACGGAGGCGATCAACGCTTGATCTTCTAGTCGCGGGCAAGCCGGGCAACCGAAACGCAACGATTGAACTCAGCGCCATCGGCAAGGCGTTTCTCCAGGCAGACTCGCTACAATCGGCCATCAAATCCCGACTTCAGGCGATAGCGGCCTGCCGTCGCTACATCCGCAGCAGCCGTTTTGCGTTGCCGCTCGCGATCTTGACTTTGTCTTCGCTCGAGACTGGAGCGCGTGAAAGCCATTCGATCGCCGGCTTGTTGTCGGCGACGAACGGCCAGTCCACCGCGAACAGGATATGGTCCGTGCCCATCTCCATCACGCAGCACAGCAACGCCGGGTCGGAAAAGAAGCCGCTGGTGGTGATCCAGAAATTGCTGCTGAATATGCCGCGGAAATCGAGCTGCTTGCCGCCCGGCCGCCGCAGCGCCGAGTCGATGCGCCAGCTCAGGAACGGCAGAGTCTCGCCGAGATGGCCGAGAATGACCTTGAGTTTCGGGTGCTTTTCGAACACCCCGGAGAGCACAAGGCGAATGGCCTGCGTTGCGGTTTCGACCGTGTAGCCCCAGGCCGGGCGCACCACCAACGGAAACTCCTTGGCGTAGTCCTGGTAGTAAACCTCGGTCACGCGCGGATCGGGCACCGAGGGATGAAAGTAGATCGGCACGTCGAGCGCTTCCGCCCGTTCATAGATCGGCCAGTATTTCGGCAAGTCGAGAAACTCGCCGTTTGACATGCCGTGGAGCATCGCGCCCTTGAGGCCGAGCTTGACCACCGCGCGCTCAAGCTCGTCGGCCGCGGCCTTTGGCTCGGCAGTCGGCAGCACGGCAAAGCCGGAGAAGCGTTGCGGATGCGCGGCGACAATTGCCGCCAGACGATCGTTGACCGTGCGCGTCACCGCGGCGGCAATATCGGCCGGCAGCTTCTGCGCCGACGGCCCGCCATGCGACAGCACCTGCACGTCGATGCCGGCTTCGTCCATCTGCTTGAGCCGGATGTCGGTGAAGTCGTAGAGCCACTTGTCGGTTTCGATGCCGCGCGGCGCGTCCACGCCGGTGAAGTATTTCGTGAGCTCGGGATCCCAATAGTGCTCCTCGATCGCAATCACCGGACATTTCGGTTTCGGCAACATGACGACAAATTCCCTGGAATGACGATTGGCGGGGCGGAGTTCGTATCAACGGCAAGGCGGCTTATCGCGAATGTCTCGGCTTTCCGTCAGCTGAAGTGACCAAAGGCGGAACGCCATTCTTCGTCGCCATGCAGATTGTGCGCGCGCGGGGGACAGTCCTGATCCTGTGTTTGCTGCTGGCTTGACCCGCGCCGGCCTCAGCGTCCGTCGTGGCCGCTCAGCGGACCGGCGCCGCCGCGACGCGGGCCGAGAATGGCTTGGGCGGCATCGCCCACGGCGGTCACCGCTTCATCCATTCCCTGGAAACAGACGATCCGGCACGGGCACGCTTCGAGGCCGTCGTAGCGCCAGGGGAATGCGCCGATGACGGCGCGCTGGTTCAACATCAGTTCGATATCGCCGCCGACATTCTCCGCATGAATCAGGCCACGGTCGAACGCATAGGAGTGAAACGGAAACACGTTATCGACCACCTGGCGGCTCGATCTCGCATGCTTGTAGTTGAACTCGCCAAAGTAGGCCTCGCAGGACATGCCGATGGTCTTTTCGAAGCGGCGGGCAAGGTCGGGCCGCATGTCGCGGATCGAGGTGTTCATCGCGTGGTCGCCGGAGCCGCAGTCGATGCCGAACCACTTGATCTTCTTCTTCAGCATCCACTCCAGCAGTTCGATCTTGCCGCCGGGATGCATGCAGAAATAGCGAACGAGGTCCTGTTGCGGCTGCCCCTCCCAGTACCGGTGCCACCCGGTGTGGATGATCAGGATATCGCCTTCCTTCACCTCGACATCGGCTTCCTCGATCATCGCCGGCGTGATGACCGCCCAGTCATGCATGTGCCTGGAGACGTCGACGACCGCGCCCGGACCGACCAGGAAGTCGAGCGGATATGACGCCATGTCGCCCATTCCGTCGGTACCATGCATGGCGCCGTCGATATGGGTGCCGACGTGCAGGGCGGTGTCGATCCGTTGGGCAACTATCCGCTTGGTTTGCAGGTTTTGGGCGTAGTACATCTG
>DATJYA010000160.1:0-6156 GCA_035499835.1 Pseudolabrys sp. | reverse complement strand
TCGAGCCGCTGTCGAGCGTGATGGCGAACGGATGTTTCATCTCGCGGCGCCCTCTTGGTCGAGCAGATGGTATTCGGCGATGTTGTGGTCGGCGATCGCCTGCATATGCGCGAGCCGGATATCGTCGTGATCCTTGAACAGGTGCGCGAAGCGCCGTTGCGGCTTGAGATACTCCGCGACCGGAACCGGCCGCCGGATCTTGGTGCTGCCGGTGACGACGCCGTGCTCGGCTTCAAACAGCGGGAACAGGCCGGACTCGACCGCCAGCCGCGCCAGGCGGATGGTGTCGTGTGAGGCCGAGCCCCAGCCGAGCGGGCAGGGCACGTGGATATGGATGTAGCGCGCGCCACGGATGCCCATGGCCTTGAGCACCTTGCGCTCGAGGTCGTGCAGGTCAGCGACTGTTGCCGTCGCGACATAAGGGATGCCATGCGCGACGGCGATTTTCGGCAGGCTCTTGCCGGTGCCGAAGACGTTGCCGGGCTCCTTGCCCACCGCCGGCGTGGTAGCGGTGCGCGCGGCCGGCGGTGTCGCCGAGGATCGCTGCACCCCGGTATTCATGTAGGCTTCGTTGTCGTAGCAGATGTAGAGCACGTCATCGTTGCGCTCGAACATGCCGGACAGGCAGCCGAAGCCGATGTCGGTGGTCCCGCCGTCGCCTCCTTGCGCGATCACGCGCACATCGGGCCGTTTCTTCACCCGCATCGCCGCCGCCACGCCCGAGGCGACCGCCGCGGCATTGCCGAACAGCGAATGCATCCACGGAATTTGCCACGAGGTCTCCGGGTAGGGCGTGGTGAAGACTTCGAGGCAGCCGGTGGCGTTGACGGCGATGAGGTTGTTGCGCGTCGCGCGCATGGCGGCATCGATGGCATAGCGCGCGCCCAGCGCCTCGCCGCAGCCCTGGCAGGCGCGGTGGCCGCAGGTCAGCGCATTGGAGCGGTCGATCGACGCCTGCACCGAACGCTCGGCGTCGGAGACGAGGCGATTGCCCACGGTGAAGGTGCCCTTCTGGTAGAAGCGCAGCTTCTGGGTGGCGGGTGCGTTGGCGATATCGGTCATGGCTGCCTCACGTCGCCGCCGCCTGGTTTTCGCTCAGGAGCCGCAGCAGGTTTTCGGCGGTAGGACCGGAACGGCGCACCTTGCGAACGTGGTGCAGTTCCTTGCCGATGATGTCTTCGTTGAGGTCGAGGAAATGCGCGCCTTCCCACGGCTGCGCCTCGGCGCGCAGGAACACTCGTTGCAGCGATGCGCGGGTTATCGGCCGGCCGCCGAGCCCGGCGATGACCGAGTGGACGTGGGGCGCCGCTGGCGTATTGCGCAACGCCAGATCGACATTGTTGGCAAGTTGCCCGCCCATGCCGACAGCAAAGCTCTTCTCGATCACCACCACGTTCTTGCGGCCGGCCAGCAGTTTGCGCAACGCCTCCGTCGGGAAGGGGCGGAAGGCGACCAGCGTGACGAGGCCGATGCGCACGCCGTCCGCGCGCATCTCGTCGATGGTGTCCTTGATGGTGCCGTTGATCGACCCCATAGCCACCACCAGCATGTCGGCATCGTCGGCGCGATAGGTGCGCAGCAGGCCGCCCGAGTCGCGGCCAAAGCGGGTCTTGAATTCGGCGGCGAATTCGGGAAGCAGGCGCAGCGCCAGCGTCTGCTTGTAATGCTGGAGGAAGCGCACCTCGGTGAAAGCGTCCGGCCCGACCATGGCGCCGATCGAGATCGGCGCGGCGGGATCGAGCACCTGCACCGGCTCATAGGGCGGCAGAAACGCGTCGACATCGGCCTGGCTCGGAACGTCGAGCCGTTCGACCGCGTGCGTCAGGATAAAGCCGTCGACGCACACCATCACCGGCATCGACAGTTCCTCGGCGAGGCGGAAGGCCTGGACGTGCAGGTCGAGCGCCTCCTGATTGGTCTCGGCGAAGAGCTGCATCCAGCCGGCGTCGCACATCGACATCGCGTCGGAATGATCATTCCAGATGTTGATGGGGGCGCCGATGGCACGGTTGCCGAGCGTCATCACGATCGGCAGGCCGAGGCCGGAGGCGTTGTAGACCGCTTCCGCCATGAACAAGAGGCCCTGGCTTGCGGTCGCCGTATAGGCGCGGGCACCGGCGGCGGAAGCGCCGATCGCCACCGAGAGCGCGGCAAATTCGGATTCGACGTTGATGAATTCGCAATTTTGCAGATGGCCGTCGCGCACCATTTCGCCGAGACCCTCGACGATGTGGGTTTGCGGAGTAATCGGATAGGCGCAGATAACTTCCGGCCGGCACAGCGCGATGGTTTCGGCCATCGCATGGGAACCTTCGGCCTGCTTGAGCATGACAGCGCCCTCTAGGCTTCGACCCGCCCGGCGGCAGCCTCGAAGGCTTCGGTCGCCGCAGCAGTGTTGGCTTCGCCGACCTTGCCGGGAAATGCTTCGCGGATCGCCGCCACAACCGATTTGAGATGCACGACGCCGGTGAGCGCGGCGAAGGCGCCGAGCAACGCGGCGTTCGGCAGCGGACGGCCGACATGTTTCAGCGCCAGCGCCGTCGCATTCACGACGCGCGCGTGACCCGGAGAAATTTTCGCGACCTGCGCCGCGATGTGCAGGTCGGCGAAGCTCTTGTTGGAATTGACCAGCAGATAGCCTTGCGGCCGCAGCCCCTGAAAGACGTCGATCACCTTGAACAAGGTCGGGTCCTGAACGATCAATGCGTCGGGTTCGATGATCGGCTCGCGCAGGCGGATTTCCTTGTCGTCGATGCGGCAGAACGCCACCACCGGCGCGCCGGTGCGCTCCGAGCCGAAGCTGGGGAACGCCTGGGCATGAGCACCTTCCATGAAAGCCGCGACCGAAAGCAGTTCGGTGGCCGTGACCACGCCTTGACCACCTCGTCCGTGAATGCGGATTTGAAACATCGCAAATCTGCCATGTGAACCGCGGCGCCTGCGTAAGCAGGTACACCTGATCCCGCGCGATGGATTTGATCTGCCGCAATTGCCGGAGCTGAGCGCGCGTCGTCGGCCGCTTCCGCTCGAAATGCTGAGCTTATGTCGTCCTCACAAAACAATAGCGCGGGCAAAGGCCCGCGCTACACCGAAATCGGCACTATGAGCAGCGCTTAGCCGAAGCGCGAAGCTCCGCCGCCGCGCCCGCCACGGCCGCCTTCGCGTCCGCCGCCACCGGGCCCGCCGGCGCCGGGAACGACGCGGGGCTTCATCGGCAGCAGGCCTTCGCGCTGCAGCTTCTTGCGCGCGAGCTTGCGGGCGCGCCGGATCGCTTCCGCCTTTTCCCGCGCCTTTTTCTCGGAGGGTTTTTCATAATGGCCGCGAAGCTTCATCTCGCGGAAAATGCCCTCGCGCTGCATCTTCTTCTTGAGCGCCTTGAGGGCCTGATCGACGTTGTTGTCGCGAACGAGAACTTGCACTTGGGCTCCTTTGTTGTGGCTCGGACGGGTTTTAAGTCAAAAGCCCCGCAACCGGGGCTTTTCTGAGTCGCGCGGCTCTAGCAGAAATGGGGCTACGAGTCCACAATTGCCAGTCCGCGGGCCGCTGTTTGCGCCACGGAAAACCGGTTTTCGTGAAGGGGCACCGATGGTTGCGGCGCAAGGCAAATGGAACTGCGCCGCCGCCGTGGCAACCCGGCGGCTGCTGTTGTGCCGCGCCGGAGGCTTTGCCGCGGCCGCACTTTTCGCGCCCCGGCTGGCGATGGCGCAGCGTTTCACCGAGACCACGATCAGCCAGGCTGCGCAGGACGCGCGGCGCGAAGCTGGCCGCCTCGGCCGGCGCGCCGACAATCTGTTGCGGGCAACGGTTGCCGACGGGCCGGCGCATGGCGCCGCCGCCGTGCGCCGCTTCCGTGCCGATCAGGTCTTGCTCGGGCGCGAGCTCGCCAGCTTGTTCAATACCCGCGTCAGCGAGGACGACTGGCTGCTGATCGTGCCGACGCGCGAGCTCGACCTGGTGCTGACCATGCAGCCGCTCGTGATCCGCATTGCGCCCACGGCCGATGAAGTCGAGGCCGCCGTCAAGGCGCCGCTGCCACAGGTCGAGCCGCTCGCCGGCGACAGTGCCGACGATGTGTTGCTCAGCATCGTGCTTGCCACGCTCGGTCTCGAGCGTCACGTGGCGTTGTTCGAGCAGTTGCGCAATGACCGCGCGCTGGCACCCGTGCTCAAGGACGCGGCTGCGGCGGTGAAGGCGCGGCGCTACGGCCTCGCCGCGCTCGAACTCGAGCGGGTGATGCGGGCGATGGTGCTGCCGAGCAACGTGGCGGCGATCGGCGACAATCTCGGCAAGGACGCCATACATCGGCTCTACAAGTCACTCGTCGTGCGCTTCGTGCCGTTTCTCGGCTGGACGTTCTTCGACACGGCCCTGTTGGCGACGATCTATTTCAACCGCGACACCACGGCGCCGGTTCTGCGCTAGCGTTGGCGTGCGCCGCCGCCCGCGGCGACGGCGGCGTGAAATCGACATCGGCATCGCCGTCGAAAATGAGGGCCGCTATGCCGGCCTTTCCCGAGCGGATCGGTTCCCGGCTCCGCACTTAACCTTACTTGGTCAGGTTACTTCGCGGATCAAATCGCTGCGCCGAACGCGATTGGCTACAGGTGCGGAGCCTTACGCGGTCGCGTTGCTCTCTCAATCCCGAACGATCGCAAGATGCAGTCGAGTATCCGCGCGGCGCAAAGGCAGCGCAGCGCGAGTGCCAGGAGAATACGATGAAGAAATTTTTGCGCGCGGCCATTGTCAGCGCGATCGTGTCTGCGGCCGCCATTCCCAATTCGGCTTTCGCCGTCATTGCGCCACCGGCACCGCCGCCGGCGGTTATCTCGGGCGGCGGCGGCGGCGCCGGCGCGGGCGCGGCCGCAACCGGCGGCTTTATCGGCATCGTCGCGCTGTTGGTCACTTATGACATCATCCGCCGCACCACGTGCAGCGGCGATTTTCTCGGCCTCGGCGGTCCTGGGTTCACCTCGCCGATCACCGAGGGCATGAGCATCATCCCGCCGCAATGCGCTCCGGCCGCGAAGCACGTCCGCCATGGCAAACACTGATTGTGCGCTGACGATCGATTGCCTTTCACGTAAGCAAAGCCCCGGGTCGTGGCCCGGGGCTATTTTGTTTGCGGACTTGGTCGGGAAAATCGGCGTGGGCCACCCGCGCCGGCAACGATTCCTTATCCTTAATAATTTCACACCGGCACAGCGTTGAAGCCTCGTTAAAGAAACTGCTCGCATTTTTGCGGGCATGTCGCGGGGAGTGCGGTTCTACCTCGGTGCCTCGGTGGCGCTGCTGGCGCTCGCCGGCTGCGGCCGCGGATTCTGGAATTTCGGTGAGCGCGCCGCCTGGCGTCACGAGGCCGAAGTCGCTTGCATGAAATCCGGCGATGTGAAGCTGGGCGCTGGCGTGGTGCAGATCGAGCCGATCGAAGGCCCCGGCATGTGCGGCGCCGATTTTCCGCTCAAGGTTTCGATGCTCGGCGAGGCGAGCGCCGTGCCCATGAGCTATGGCGATGACCTGCGTCCGCCCGCGGCAATCCCCGGCGGCTCGTCGACGATGCCGAACTGGCCGGTGCGCGATCAGGGATACGCGCCGGTCCAGCGCGCTCCCATTCGGCCGGTGCAAAGCGCACCGATGCAGCCTGCGCAGGGTCAGCCGACCGACATGCATGCGCTGCCTGGCCAAACCATGCGCTGGGTGCCGGGCCCGCAGGGCGTCGAGATCCGTCCATCGGGCGCGCCTTCGCGTTACGCACCAGAACCTGCGGGCGCGCCGATCAGCCGCCCGATGTCGATTGAGGCGCCGGACGGGGGGCCGCGGGACGATATTCCCGACGATGCCGTGTTGCCCGACGCGCGCGCCCCGCAGACGCGGCCGGCCTACAACCCATCGCAGTATCAGCCGCCGCCGCGCGCCGCCCTGCCTGCGCTCGGGCCCAATCGTGGTCCAGCCACGCCGGCTGCGCCGGCCATGCTAGTGCCGGCAGCGACACTCTCGTGCCCGATCGTCTCGGCGCTCGACCGCTGGGTCAGCGACGGCGTGCAGCCGGCAGCGATGCGCTGGTTCGGCACCCAGGTCGCGACCATCAAGCAGATCGGCTCTTATTCATGCCGCGAAATGGTCGGTGCCGGCGGCGACTATGTTTCCGAACATGCCTTC